>JAHECH010000370.1 GCA_024641835.1 Deltaproteobacteria bacterium | reverse complement strand
CTTGTGCGCACATGGGACAGGTCTGGAGGCACCCGTCTCGGCACCAGCCTGGTCAATCCCTTTGACCCGAAGAAGGACCAGTCCGGGTTGATCATTGAAAACATGAAGAAACTGAATATCGAGGCCCTCGTGGTCATCGGAGGCTTTGATAGCCTGGGGGTTGCGTACAAGCTCTTCAGAGAGGGAGTCAGGGTGGTCGGCATCCCGAAGACGATCGACAAGGATCTGTCTGAAACAGAGTATACCCTCGGCTTTGATTCGGCGGTCAACTCGATCACCCAGGACATCGATAGAATTCGCGTCACCGCGGGTTCCCACAGCCGGATCTTCGTCGTAGAGACCATGGGCAGGAGAGCAGGATGGCTCGCTTTGGAGGGAGGCGAGGCTTCGGGAGCAGCCATTATCCTGATACCCGAGCATGACTTCGTGCTGGAGAGGGTTGTGGAATTGCTTAACATGCGCAAGAAGGCTGGACATCGGTACACTATCGTGCTGGTCGCCGAGGGAGCGAAGCCGCGTGGAATGGATATGGTCATGGAAAGGCGCGGTCAGGATGGGTTTGGCAACTACTACCTGGGCGGCATCGGCGGTTTCATAGCAGAGCAGATTGAGAAGACGACCGGCATGGAAGTGCGTTATGTGGCACTCAGGCACCTCCAGAGGGGAGGACCACCGACAGCCTATGATCGGCGGATGGGCCGCAAATTCGGCATTGGAGCAGTTGACATGATCGCGAATGAAGACTTTGGGCGAATGGTGGCTTGGAAGCAGGGGGAAGTGACGACAGTACCTTTCAAGAAAGCGCTGGAGCGTTTAAGCCTCGTGGATGTGGAGAAGTTCTACAACACCAAGGACTACAGGAGCAAGGATCAGCTTCTGTAAGGGAAAATTTTTCCAGGATTCAAGATCCCTTTTGGGTCAAAAGCGAGCTTGATCCGAGCCATGAGCTCAATGGCCGGGCGGGACATTTCCATGTCCAGATAGGGCGCTTTGGTAAGACCAATGCCGTGCTCGCCGGAGATTGTCCCTTTCGCTTCCAGGACCTTTCTGAAAAGTTCTCGCACCACTTCATCCACCTTCCGGGTTTCTTCAGGGGCATTCTTATCAAACAGGATATTGACGTGAATGTTTCCATCTCCTGCGTGTCCGTAAGCGGCAATGGAGAGATTGTATTTACGTCCCAGGGCATCGAGGAATGAAGAGAGTTCAGCCATACGGCTCCGGGGCACTACAACATCCTCGCTCACCTTGTCAGGCCTTAATTTGTAGACAGCAGCAGAGACATTCCTTCTCGCCTCCCAGAGTTTTTCAGCCTCTCTTTTCCTGGAAGCGGCCATGAATTCCATCGCTCCTGATTGCAGGCATATCTCCCGGATCCTTTCAGCCTCTCTTTTTGTGAGGGCTTTGTCCCCGTCTACTTCGATGAGGAGAAGGGCTCCGCATTGCGGGGGAAGAGACATTCCGAGTTCACTCCGCACGCAGTCAATGCAAAGCCGATCCATGAGTTCAAGAGCTGTTGGAATGATCTTGTGACGGGTGATCTCCGATACGGTCTCAACTGCGGCCGAAACCGTATGGAAAAGAGCCATCATCGTTCTTGTTGAGGCGGGCTTGGGAATCAAGCGAAGGATGACGTCGGTGATCACGGCCAGAGTACCTTCTGAACCCACGAGGAGACGAGTCAGGTCATAGCCCACCACGCCTTTTGCGGTCTCAACGCCGGCCTTGATGATCTCGCCTGTGGGGAGCACGGCGGTCATACCCAAAACATAATCCCTTGTGACCCCATACTTTACCGCACGCAAGCCTCCCGCATTTTCAGCGACGTTGCCTCCGATCGTACAGATCTTGATGCTCGCTGGATCTGGAGGGTAAAAGAGATCGAGCTTTTCCACCTCTTCCTGGAGAACGGAGGTAATGACTCCTGTTTCCACTTTGGCGATGAGGTTGATCGGATCGATCAAAAGGATGCGGTTGAAACGATCCATAGAGAGGACGAGGCCGCCCCTCACCGGCAACGCGCCTCCGCTTTTGCCGCTCCCACCGCCCCGGGGGATGACGGGGAATTCTTCCTGGTTTGCCAAAACAAGAATTCTGGAGATGTCCTGAGCGTTTCCGGGGAAGGCGACAGCATCCGGCATGTAGGAAAGATGGGTTGCGTCAGAGGCATAAGGGATCAGGTCGTCACGGCGCGTTACGATATTCTCAGGCCCGAGGAGATTGGTCAGTTCTCTGAGGACGCGATCTGAGATCATGACAGCACAGTGGTCCTGCTCTTGAGGGCATGACGAACGGTCATGGAGTCCATGTACTTCAGGTCCCCTCCCATGGGGACACCCAGGGCTATTCGCGTGATCTTGACACCTTTGTCAGAGAGGACCTTGGTTAGGAAGGAGACCGTTGCTTCGCCTTCTGTGGTCGGGTTGGTGGCAAGAATGACTTCCTTGATTCCTTCCCCGTTGAGGCGGCTGATGAGTTCAGCGATCTTCAGGTCCTCAGGACCGATGCCATCAAGGGGGGAGAGGACTCCATGGAGCACGTGATACCTTCCCTTGAAAACGCCGGATTCCTCAATGGCGAGTTGATCCCCAGGCTCCTCCACAATACACAGGATACCGTTCGCTCGACTCTCATCCTGGCATATGCGGCATGGATCTTGATCGGTGAAGTTGTAGCATCGGGAACAGAATCGAATGCTCTGTTTGACTTGCAAAAGGCTTCTGGCAAGATTCTCCGCCAGTTCTCTGTCGCTTTCCAAGATATGGAGTGCAACCCGGGTCGCTGATTTCTGCCCTATCCCCGGCAGCCTGGATAGTTGTTGAATGAGTTTTTCCAGGAGTGCAGGAAAAATGCTCATGGTCTCCCCTTCTCAAAAGAGGCCCGGAATCTGGGGAAGATTGAGTCCGTGGGTGAGCTTCCCCATTTCTTCATTCATCATGGACTTGGCCCTGGACAGGGCATCGTTGACCGCTGCCAAGATCAAATCCTGAAGCATCTCTTTGTCCCCCGGGTCTATCACTTCAGGATCAATTTTGATGCTCACGATCTCTTGCCGGCCATTGGCGACCACCGCAACCATACCACCCCCTGAAGTGGCCTCAACCGTCTTGTTTGCCAGCTCCTCTTGGAGCTTGGCAATCTTGGCCTGAAACTGCTGCGCCTGTTTCAGGAGATTTCCCATATTGGGTATGCCTTTCATGGTTTTTCCCTCCTTGCCATCCCTGAACTTCCCTGCTTCCCTGTCACTTTGTTGCGAACAGGAACCTCGCCTTTAATCTCTCCTTGAAAAACATCGAGGACCTCCTGAATCGGCTTGGAGGCTACAGCCTGTTCGGCTCCCTGGGGTTCTGTTTTTTTCTCAGAGCCACCCGACTTCTCTTGATGATGAGGCGTGCCGTTGACGATCTTGATATTAAGATGACGCTGGAAGAATTGGCTGCAGCTCTGCCGGAACTTCTCAAGCCTCTCCGGGTCATCAAGATAAGTGGCTGAAAATGGGCTTTCGCCTCTCCTGATCTCGATGGTATCGCCCGAGCTGCGCAGGAAAACCCATTCCTTGAGTACACTGGCCATGGAGCGGTTGTCGGAGGAGAGGCTGTTCAAGAACCTCGCCCAGTCCTCTGAACTTATGGCCAGAGGACCGGTCTCTTCCGGAAAATCAGGACCCTTTTGGGTTTCCCAAACTGAACCAGGATCAGAGACCTGACCGGCCGCCATTCTCTCATCAGAACCAGATAGACTCTCCAGCCTGCCTTCAAGAGCTTCAATCTTGGTGATGAGATTATTAAACCCAAGAACTTCATCCATATGGCACAGTTTGAACAGAATGGTCTCGAGAACAAGTTTCGGATGGCTTGTGAGTCTCAGGCTTTCTTCTCGTTGAATGAGAAAGCTGAGACACTGATGGAGCTTTTCTCTCCCTGCCGCTTCTGCCTGCAGTTTCAATTCTGCCCTGTCGGTATCGATCACGTCCAGCAGGCTGCCTTCCTGGTCTATTAGGCTCACCAGGAGATCTCTGAACTGGTCCATAAGGCTGCGGTAGAACTCCCTGATGTCATAGCCGTAGTTGTAAATCTGATCCACAATCTCGATACATTTCTTGGCAGACCCTTCAAGGATGGATGCCGATGTTCTAAACAGGAGAGCTCTGTCAATGATGCCCAGAATGTCTGTGATATGCTTATCCTCCACCTTGGGGCCGGCAAACGAAACGACCTGGTCGAGGAGGCTCTCTGCATCTCGCATGCTCCCTTCAGCCTCCCTTGCGATGAGAGCCATCCCGGATTTGCTGATCTCGATGCCCTCATGGGCCGTGATTCTCTCAAGGTGCTTAACGATCAGAGCGAGGGGGATCCTCTTGAAATCAAATCTCTGACACCTGGACAGGATGGTCACCGGAACCCTATGGGGTTCTGTCGTGGCGAATATGAATTTCACGTGAGGAGGCGGCTCCTCCAGCGTTTTCAGAAGGGCATTAAAGGCCGGGAGGGTGAGCATGTGGACTTCATCTATGATGTAAACCCTGAACTTGCTGGAAGAAGGCATGTACCTTATGTTTTCCCTCAGTTCCCGGATCTCGTCGATACCGCGATTCGAGGCGCCGTCAATCTCCTGGACATCGACCGAGGATCCGCCCGTTATCTCCACGCAAGAATGACACCGGTTACAGGGGATGCCCGGTTCACCCTGACCGCAGTTGATCGCCTTGGCTAATATCCTTGCAACAGACGTTTTTCCAACCCCTCTCGCACCGCTGAACAGGTAGGCATGGGCGAGCCGTCCTGCCTTGATGGCATTTATCAGGGTCTGGGTGATGTGTTCCTGGCCGATGACGTCCTGGAAAACCTGAGGACGCCATTTCCTGGCCAAAACTTCATAAGCCATGATACACCAGAATGCTTTTCATAAGCTTTCCCCACTCCTCCCTCTCAGAATCCCTCCAGCCCCAGCAGTTCGGCCCTGAGCGCGCAGCAAGAGATCTCAGGCTCGATGCCAGAGCGATGGTTGAGCGGAACAGACGGGGTGAGGACGAATGGAGTAAGTAGATAAGAATGGCGGAGAGAGAGGGATTCGAACCCTCGGTACCGCTTTGAAGGCGGTACACGCGATTTCCAGTCGCGCTCCTTCGGCCAACTCGGACATCTCTCCGCGATCCCTACGGCATACCGTTAGCCAATACAAACGAATTTATTCCTTTAACATTTCCGTGCTCCCCCTCACCCCCAAAATTGCTGACTATGTCCCACATTTTTTGCTGGACACAGGGGT
>JAHECH010000369.1 GCA_024641835.1 Deltaproteobacteria bacterium | reverse complement strand
TTTCTTGAGGTTGATCACCTGCGGTTTGACCTCGACGTACGTTTTGTTTTCGCTTCGCTCCACAGGGCCGCTGATGATGAGAGGTGTTCTCGCCTCGTCGATGAGGATGCTGTCCACCTCATCCACGATGGCATAATGGAAACCCCGCTGCACGAAATCATTGAGGTCGAACTTCATGTTGTCTCTGAGGTAATCGAAGCCGTATTCATTGTTCGTTCCGTAGGTGATATCGCACGCGTAGGCATTTTTCCTCTCCTGGTCATCCATCCCGTGGACAATGACGCCTACGGACATTCCGAGAAACCTGTAAATGCCTCCCATCCACTCTGCGTCGCGCCTCGCGAGGTAGTCGTTCACGGTGACCAGATGACCGCCTTTGCCCGTCAGAGCATTGAGATAGAGAGGAAGGGTCGCGGCAAGGGTTTTTCCCTCGCCCGTTTTCATCTCCGCAATTTTGCCCTCGTGGAGCACAATGCCTCCGATGAGCTGCACGTCAAAGTGCCGCATCCCCAGGTTCCTGACCGATGCTTCCCGTACGGCGGCAAAGGCCTCTGGAAGAAGATCATCCACGGACTCTCCTTTTGAGAACCTTTCCCTGAACTCCCCCGTTTTGGCTTGCAGTTCTGCATCTGAGTAAGCCTGAAATCGAGGCTCCAGTCTGTTGATGGCATCAACCATCGGAGCCATGCGTTTCAGTTCTCTTTCATTCTTGCTGCCAAAAATGCTCTTGGCGAGATTTCCGATCATTGCTTCTCAAGTTCCCGATAAAAAGCTTTTCCCTTCCCCTGAAGCGAGGAAATGAAGAAGATCACATCGATTTAATCATACACAAAAAGAAACTGCAGGGAAATGGTAAATCTCAAAGGGGAGATAATCTAGTTGAGGATATAGCGAAGAGGGTTGACAGGAACTCCGTTGAGCAGGACTTCATAGTGGAGATGAGGGCCTGTGGAGCGGCCTGTGTTGCCCATCAGAGCGATCTCCTGGCCTCGTTTCACAGCCTGCCCCTTTTTCACCAGGGCCTTGTCCAGATGGGCATACCTGGTTACAAGGCCATAACCATGCTTGATCACCAAAATCTTGCCGTGTCCATCATCATACTCGATAGAGGCAACCACTCCGTCAGCAGAAGCCTCAATGGGCGAGTCCATCTTGCTGCAAATATCCAGGCCACTATGGAATTCCCTCTCTCCCGTGAATGGAGACTGGCGATAGCCAAATGGTGAGCTGATCCATCCTTTGACAGGCCATATCGAGGGTGTACTGGCAAGCATGGATTTCTGGCTCTCAAGGCGTCCTATGAGCTGCGATTTTTCGCTCCTCTGAACACTGATCTCCGTTTCAAGGTTGTCCAAAGACTTATGCATCAGCCGAATTAGTTTCCGATGGGCTTTCTCAGACGTTGAATGAGGATCGAACAGGCTGGGATCTGACCCTCCGATACCGATAAACTGCGAATTATCTGGGGAGCTTTCAAGGTTCACCATGGTTCTGAGCTTATTGTCGAACTCCCCCAATTCCCTAACCTTGTTGTTCACGGAGTCAATCTTCTGCGCAAGGGTGACAAGCTGTTGTTTTTGTTGGACGTTTTCTTTCTGGAGCTGGGCCAGGCGGGATGCCCGCTTTCTCATCGCCTGATAGTCGACCATGACCCACCCAAAAACAGCGCTGATCGTAACAGTGCAAATCAATAGCAGGATGAAGAGGAATCGGGGGACCTTGATTTGCCTGACCTTCCTGCCCCCATCTGGGAGTAGAACTATGGTGATTTTCTTGGCAGCCACAATAGGATCCTTGGTCTGGGATCAAATAAAAGTGAGCCAAAATCACTAGAACTTTACCATGTTGAGCAACGGAGTGTCAACCTCAAAACGGAGGGAGAAACATTTTTATTTTCTTCGCGAGGGATCGGCTAATCCCGTGAACCTTTGCAAGATCTTCCTCGCTGGCACCTAGAATCGCTTCTAACGTACCGAAATGATAAAGTAAAATGCGTTTTTTCTTGGCTCCCAGCCCAGGGATAAAATCCAGTCGCGATGTGGTGAAGGCTTTTCCCCTCAGTTTTCGATGGTAAGTGATCGCCCGGCGGTGCGCTTCATCTCTAATGCGCATCAGAAGGAGAAGCACGGGATGATCCCTGCGAAGGTTGACCGGGTTCTTCCGGCCTGGAATATAAACCTTCTCACCCTCGTCCTTGTGGTCCTCTTTAGCAATGGCCACCAGGTCTGGGGGATCCTTATCCATTGTTCCATCGACAACTTTCTTCACGACCTGGAGATGGCCTTTTCCCCCATCCACTACAAGGAGATCAGGAAGGCTCCCCTTGGTAAGGCGACGGCTGATCACTTCTGCCATCATGGCGTAATCATCAATGCCTTCGACCCCTTTGACCCTAAAGTTCCTGTACCCTTCTTTGTTGGGCTGCCCATCCAGGAAAGAGACGACAACTCCAACGGCCAAGGAGCCGTGTATGTTAGAGATATCTACACACTCCATAATCCTCGGCCGTTTCCTGAGCTTCAAAACCGCTTCCGCCATTGCAAGGACATCCCCGGCTGTTCCTTCCTTTCGGTGAAGGAGCAAGTTCTCTGCGTTCGCTACAGCCATTCTGACAAGCCTAACCTTTTCTCCCCTTGACGGCTGCTCGATATAGACTCTCTTGCCCGCCGTATCAGAGATCCACTCCATAATGGCAGGCAGATCGTCCACGGATTCGGAGATGAAAATATGTTTTGGAACAAACGTCTCCCGGTCATAGAACTGTTTCAGGAAAGCCTCCATGACTTCTGATGAAGACCCCCCCTCATTCTTGACCAGGTAGTTCCGGCTGCCGGAGAGGTAGCCCTTTCTGATAAAGAGGATGACGATCTGAAACGCCCCCTCTTTCTCGGCAAGCCCGATCACATCCTGGTCTTCCATTTTCGGGGATACCACATTCTGCCTTTCTACGGTTTTTTCCACAGCCTTGATCTGGTCCCGGATTCTGGCTGCTTTCTCAAAGTCCAGGCTTTCCACAGCAGCCTCCATGCTCTTCTTCAGCTCTTTGATCAACTCCTGGCTGCGGCCTTCGAGAAAAAGGATGACCTGCTCAATGAACTCCTTGTAGACCTCCGTGGGCACATCCAGCGCGCACGGACCGAGGCACTGGCTCAGTTGGAAGTTCAGGCAGGGCCGGGAGCGCTCTGGAGGGATGCGGCCTCTGCACTTTCGCAACTGAAAAATGCGGTCGATGAGCTTCAGGGTGCTTCGCACCGAGTGGGCTGATGAAAAGGGACCAAAGTAGCGAGCGCCATCCTTCTTGATACGCCGGACAATGCTCAGCCTCGGATAGGGTTCACCGGGATCAAGGCGGAGCCAGGGATATTGTTTGTCATCCCTCAGAACGATGTTATACCGGGGCAGGTGTTTCTTAATGAGATTGCTTTCCAGGATGAAGGCCTCTTTATCCGTGGTGGTGAGGATATAGTCGAGGCCTTTCGCTCTGCTCATCATCACGCCGGCCTTGTGGGGAAGCTCGCCTAGAGGTTTGAGATACGAGAGGATCCTCTTCTTCAAATTCTTGGCCTTACCCACATAGATGATTTTCCCTGAGCTGTCCTTGAAAAGATAAACCCCGGGCCCTTCAGGGAGCATGGAAGGGAGGGATTGGGGGTCTAAATCCAACTCAATTTGGGGTGTTTCATTCACGGTCAACTACCCTCTCGTGTCCTGTACTTCTTTAATCCTGGTGTCATCAGAACATATTGAGCTTGCGCTGCCTTAGGGTATTTGATAGGAATTGCAGGAGTCAAGATCATTGTCCTGCAAAATTGTAGCAGGAGAACCTGAGGCCAACCCTTGCGTCATCTTTTGATCTGTACATGGATCATCTTGCTTTCTGCCCTTGGATGTTCCGGCCTGAAGACGGCTGCTCCCCCCACCGCCACCTTGCCGGGCCTTCCACACCAATTCCGAAAAGATCAGATCATAGATCTGAATGCAGGGAAAGCCATCTCCTTTGCGGAGTTGATTCACCAAATCTCGTCAAAGGATCTTGTCTTCGTGGGCGAAGAACATGATAACCCTGATCATCATCTCATCGAAATTCAGATTCTTCAAGCCCTGGCCGATGCCTCTTTCAGATTCACCCTGGGAATGGAATTCTTTCAGAAAAAGCAGCAGACGGCCCTTGACCGCTACCTTGAGAGAGTACTCACTGAAGAAGACTTCCTGAAGGAGGCGGATTGGAAGCGAAACTGGGGTTTTGATTATCACCTCTATCGACCTCTCCTCCTGTTCGCCAAGCAGCATGCGATTCGAGTCCTTGCTCTCAATGCCCCTCTTGAGATTGTGATGGAAATTGGAAGACATGGGCTGAAAGCTCTGAATGCCGAAGAGAGAAGCCGGATCGCTCAAAATATTGACTTGACCAACGAAGTCTATCGCACTCGTATAAAGGCTGCTTATGAACTGCATCCAAAAGACGAACTGAAGAGCTTCGATTATTTCTATGAAGCCCAGTGCGCCTGGGATGAAACCATGGCAGAGAACCTGGCGGATTATCTGAGGCATAGGGATGAAAAAGTGATCGTTTTTTCAGGAAACTTCCACGTTCAATACAAGTTCGGCATTCCTGACCGCACGGTAAGGCGTCATCCTGTGCCGGCAGCAACCATCGTACTCCTCCCCCTAAGCCAGAACACGGTCCTTGAAAAGGGGATGGCCGACTATGTCTGGCTCACAGCGGAGTGTTTTCATCAAAGCATGCGGTTCCATTGAACGAGGCGATAGCAATCATGATGCACGAAGAGGAAGAGTTTCATTTCTGCCCTGCCTGTGGTGGGAAACTCCGGTCCCAGTTTCTGAAAAGCCAGGAACCGGCGAGGCTGGTTTGCTCCAGGTGCGCATACGTTTTCTATCTGGACCCAAAGGTCGTGGCCTGCTCCATTGTTGAATTGGATGGCAGAATTGTCCTCCTGAAACGGGGCATCGAGCCTCAGAAAGGGAAATGGGTCATGCCCGGAGGATATGTGGACCGGGGAGAAGAAGTGAGGGCAGCAGCCATCCGGGAAACGGAAGAAGAATGCGGTCTCAAAACCCGCATCAGGGAGCTTCATGGCGTTTACTCCTATCCTGGTCGACTGCCTGTGGTGATTGCTTACCTGGCTGATGCCGTGAGTGGGGATCTGAAGGCTGGAGATGAATCGGAGGAGGTTCGGCTTGTTCACCCTGATGAAATCCCATGGAGCGAACTGGCATTCCAGAGCACCATCGATGCCCTGAAGGATTTCTGCA
>JAHECH010000368.1 GCA_024641835.1 Deltaproteobacteria bacterium | reverse complement strand
GCCTTATTTTTATCTTGACTTACAGTAAACCTTACAGTATTTTTGCGTATAACTGTAAGTTTTACTGTCATGGAGGAGAGGAAGCCATGAAGCTGACAGAAAAACAGAAGGAATTTCTTAGATTTATATCTCAGTACATGGATGAATGGAGCAGGCCCCCCAGCTTCGAGGAGATCTGCTCCCATTTCGGCTTTTCCTCTTATAACACCGTCACCACCTACCTCAAGACTCTGGAACGGAAAGGCTATATCCGCCTTCCCGGCAAAAAGAACCTGAAGCGGGCCATTGAGGTGATCAGCCCTGTGGAAACGAGGCGCTTCGAGTTCCCTCTCCTGGGAAGAGTAGCTGCCGGAAAACCGATTGAAGCCGTTCAAACCGTGGACGTGATCGAAGTCCCACCATCCATGATCGGCCAGGGAGACCACTTTGTGCTCCAGGTCAAAGGGGATTCCATGAAAGAGGACGGAATCCTGGACGGTGACTTTATCGTGGTCAGGAAGCAGTCCAGAGCCCAAAACGGAGAGACGGTGGTTGCCCTGATCAACAATGAGGCAACAGTCAAGAAATATTACCAGCGAGAAGACCACGTGGAACTCCGCCCTGCTCATGCGCAAATGGAACCCATCATCATCCAGGAGGGCGACCTCCAGATTCAGGGCAAGGTGGTCGGAGTCATGAGGCAATATAAATAAGGTGCACGGTACAAGGTGCAGGGTTCAAGGTAAAAAGCGCAAAGAGAGAGGAGGGACAGAAATGGGAAAATTCCAAGACCTCAAAGTTTGGCAAAGGGCTAAAGATCTTGCAGTAACTTTGTACAAATTCACCGGGGACGGGGCATTTGGAAAAGATTGGGCATTGCGAGACCAAATCCGGCGAGCCGTCATTTCTATTTCCAGCAATATTGCAGAAGGTGATGAACTGGGAACAACCCGGCAGGCCATAAAATTCTTCTATACAGCAAAAGGATCCTCTGCAGAAGTTCTTACCCAGGCTATCATTGCCCAAGAGATCGGCTATTTTACTAAGGAGCAATTTGATCACGTCAAAGAGGAATGTGAACTTATTTCTGCTATGCTGGCAAAACTCATTCATGCGAGAGCAAAAAATACAAAAGCGGTTCAAGGTCCAAGGTCCACGGTGCAGGGTCAAAAAACATAAAACAAACGGTGCAAGGCGCACGGGATACGGTGCACGGAAAATCTTAAACATCAGCTTTTAGCCTCGTCCGTGTGAGTCTTACGCCCTTTGATTTTATGTGCTTGACCCGTATGCCGTGGGCTTTGTGCTTTGCACCCCATTTATTGTCTGGGTTTTTGTCGTTACCGTGTACCGTGCACCCTGTACTTGCACCTTTCAAACTCGGCCGTGCAGCGTGGAAGAATTTCAAAACAGTTACCGAATCCCTCACTGGGCGCTACGTCATTTGGACCGCCATATCATACACGTTCACATTCCTGCGTTTCCTATTGCTGTGGCGCGGGTCAGCCAGCCGGGGCTCAGGGATCGGCCCGTCGCTGTGGCTCCCCTCCACTCTGAGCGAGCCCTCATCCTTTCTGCGTCGCCTGAAGCCCGAAGAGAAGGTATCTTCAATGGCATGCCTCTTGGTAAGGCAATAAAATTCTGCCCTGAGCTAACCGTTCTTTCCCCGGATCATGCCCTCATCGCAAAGGCCTGCCAGGTCCTTGCCAGCGTGGTGGCCCGGTATACCCCTCTCTGGGAGCCCTCCCGACCCGGTCATATCTACATGGATGTCACAGGAACAGATCGCCTCTGGGGAAGAGCAAAAGATACAGCCAACCGGATCAGGCGGGAAATCAAAGAGCACCTGTATCTGCCCGGCACCGTGGGTGTGGCGAGCAATAAGATGGTCTCCAGCATCGCCTCCCGAACCATTCCATCCGAAGGGGTTCTGGATGTAGACCACGGCCGTGAGTTTTCCTTCATCGCCCCCCTCAAAGTGAACGTCCTCCCAAGCATAGGGCCTGTACGGAAGAGGATCCTCCTTGAAGAACTGAACATCACTCTGGTCCGGCAGGTAGCCGCCCTCGACATGGGCAGTCTGAAACTGGTTTTCGGTCAACAGGCCTATGTGATCCACCAGAGGGCTCTCGGCATAGACCCTACGCCGGTCTATCCTCCTTCAGCAGAGCCCACGATCACCGAAGAAGTAGCCCTTTCTCATGATGAGAACGATGATGAGAAACTGCTCGGGGTTCTCTACGGGCTGGTGGAAAAGTGCTCCTATCAGCTTCGAAGCCGGAGCCTGCTCCCTCGAAAAGCAGGGCTCTACTTCAGGTATACGGATCAGGAGGAAGTGACCCGCCATGTTCAAATTCCCAGCCTGAGTTTCTGGGATTTTGATCTCTACGCTCCTCTCGAAGTTGCGTTCCTCAAGGCCTGCCAGCGGCGCGTGCGGATCCGATTCATGAAGGTATGGTTCCGGGATTTTTCAGCTCCCAGCGCACAGCTCTCTCTTTTCTCCTTTGCCCCTCATGACGAGAAGAAGAAAGCCCAGGTCATCAGCGCTCTCGATCGCATCAGGGAGAAACATGGGAACAACCTGATCAACTATGGCAAGACAGCATGAAAAAGGTACATGGTCCAGGGTTCAAGGTACAAGGGAAAACCTCCTACCACAAACCTTGTACTTTTTCCCCTGCGCCTCCCTTTTCTTGGTTTTGCCGTTACCGTGCACCTTGTACCCTGTGCCGCGTACCTTGTCTTTTGTCCCTTGCGCCGTGCACCTTGAACCGTAGCGAAGTATGAGCGCTTTCGTTCATCTCAACGTTCATTCCCATTACTCCCGCGGTTGGGGCATAGCCACCATTGAAAACCTCTGCCAGTGTGCCAAAGAGCAGGGGATGGATCGCCTTGCCCTCACCGATACCAACGGCCTGTACGGTCTCATCTATTTCATTGAGGCTGCCAAGGAGACAGGCATTCAGCCCATTGTGGGGAGCGAGTTAGTCACGGATGAACATCGCGCTGTCCTGCTGGTTCAAAACCATACAGGGTATGCCAATCTCTGCCGAATCATCTCAGACCGCCAGTGCTGTCAGGATTCCGACCTCATCAAGTCTCTGAAGGAAATGCGTCATGGACTCATCATCTTCTCCGATGACTTTACGCTCCTCAAAGCCCTAAAAAAAAACTCCATCGAAGACCTCTTCGTTGAAATGTCGCCGGGCTACAACATGGCTGGATGCTACGCTTTCTCCCGCCAGAGCGGCATTCCTCCTCTAGCCACCAACAGGGTCTATCTCCTCAAGCCGGATCAGTTTCCCCTTCATCGAATCCTGCGTGCCGTGGACCTCAACAGCAAGCTTTCCCGCCTGGAGCTCCAAGATACTTGCCGGCAGCACAATTTTCTGAACTCTCCTCAGTCCATGATAGATCAGTTTCCCCATGCTCCCAGGGCGATTCTGAATACCGTCGAGGTCGCTGAGCGGTGCTGCACAGACTGGGATTTCAGCCACATCATTTTCCCCTGCTTCGAGGGGATGGCGGACAGAGAAGCCTACGAGACTCTCTATACGGCCACTATCGAGGGATGCAAACGGCGCTACGGCGAACTTACCCCGGCCGTGCTTGAGCGTGTGGAGCACGAGATGAAGATTATCCAGGAGAAGAACTTCGCCCATTATTTTCTCGTGGTAGCGGACATCATCAGAAAGGCGCGCCGCTCCTGTGGCCGGGGAAGCGCGGCTGCCTCCATCGTCTCCTATGCTCTGGGGATCACCCACGTGGATCCCATCAAGCACCGCCTCTTCTTTGAGCGTTTTCTGAACCCGGGACGCCTGGATCCCCCGGACATTGATGTGGACTTTGCATGGGATGAACGGGAACAGATCATTGATGATGTCTTCGCCAAGTACGGAACCCGGAGAACCGCCATGGTGGCCAATCACAACACCTACGGAGCCAGGTCCGCCATCAGGGAAGTGGCCAAAGTCTTTGGCCTCACCGGATCAGAGATCAGCCACGTGACCAGCAAGATCGGCTATGGCTGGCACCTGAAACACATCTGGAAAGAACTGGCCAACCATCCCAAGATGAGGGGGATCGAGTTCAAAAAACCCTGGGATGAGATTATCCAGGCAGCGGTTCAACTCGAGGATCATCTCAATCACCTCTCCGTCCACTGCGGTGGCCTGGTGATTGTGCCTGACGAGATTCGCTGCTACTGCCCGGTGGAAATTTCCGCGAGCGGTCTCCAGGTGCTCCAGTGGGAGAAAGATGCGGTGGAAGAAGCAGGCCTCGTCAAGATCGATCTTCTCGGCAACCGGAGCCTTGCCGTCATCCGTGATGCCCTGGTTCTGGTGGAGAAAAACTATGGCCGGCACATGGACTATGCGAGCTGGAACCCTGTTGATGATCCGAAGACCATAGATATCTTCTACGAAGGCAACACCTTCGGCGTCTTCTACTTCGAGAGCCCTGCCACAAGGCAGACCCTCAAAAAGGTGAGCTCAGGTTTTACCTCTGAAGAGTATTGCCGGATGGATCACTTCCATCTCAACGTGGTGGTCACCTCTATCATCAGGCCCGCTTCAAACCAGAGCATCTGGGAATGGGTGGCCAGGCTTCACGGCGAACCCTGGGATACTCCCCATCCCCGTCTTCGCCCTGTCCTGGAAGAGACCCTGGGCGTGATGGTCTTCCAGGAGCAATTGAGCCAGGCAGCGATCTATCTGGCTGGGTTTAATCCTGCAGAGGCGGATACGTTGAGAAAGGTGGTGAGCAAGAAGCACAGAGAGAAAAAACTTCGCGACTTCTACACCCGCTTTGTAAAGGGTGCGAGCGAGCGTGGGGTGAACCCTGAGGTGATCGAAGAGGTGTGGCAAATGATCCTGGGTTTTGAAGGCTACAGCTTCTGCAAGCCCCACTCGGCCAGCTATACCATGGTGGCTTACAAGTCCGCCTTTCTCAGGGCTCACTACCCGGCAGAGTTCATGGCGGCTGTCATCTCCAATGGCGGAGGCTACTACTCGACCTTCGGTTACCTCTCAGAAGCGCGGCGCATGGGACTCAAAGTTCTTGCTCCGGACATCAACGAGAGCGAAATCAAGTACACAGGCAAGGACAGAGAGATCCGGGTCGGCCTCATGCAGTTGAAAGATCTATCCCAGGAGAGCCTGGAATTCTTCATCCACGAACGATCAAAACATGGCCCTTTTCAAAGCCTCGATGATTTTTTCGGCCGAACAGGATCTCACCTCCACCTCCAGGATGTGAGGGTGCTTATTAAAGCAGGCTGTTTCGATTCTATCGTCCATG
>JAHECH010000367.1 GCA_024641835.1 Deltaproteobacteria bacterium | reverse complement strand
CAATCCGTACCCCCTGTGTCCAGTAACCCCACTTACGGGTAAAAGTCAGCTTCCTTTCAGGGGAGGAGTAAGGGGCCCAAAGCGGGAAAGGCGCATCAATACCAGATAGACTACTCCTGCCATCACCAGGCTGGGTATGGAGGAACCCAGGACTGTTGTACGTTGAAAAACATGATAGAGCGCAAATCCCGAAGCCCATGCGGCAAACGCCCAAGGATTGATGCCTCTCAGGTACCAGTACTCCTCTTCCTCGTGCTCAAAGTAATGTCTTTTGTGAAGCACAAAGTAATCCATGAGCACGATCCCAAAGAGGGGGCAGAATACGGAACCGATGAACAAGAGGAATCCCTCATAAGCAGTAGCCGGAAAGATCAACGCCAGTGCCGTTCCCAGGATGCCGCAGGCGACGGTTCCCCGAGTCTCACCGAACTGGGGCCAGATGTTCAAGCTGGAAACCGCCGTTGAATAAATGTCCAAGAAGGTCGTGGTGAATGTCGAAAAGAGAACGATGATGATCGCCGGCAGGACAAGGCCCATGTCGACCATGAGTTTCAGCACCATGCTGTCCGGTGTGGGAGAGCTTGTAGCAAGCGCAGCACCCAGGCCGATCACATACATCCAGGAACTCACGATGAAATACCCGATCCAGGTTCCCCAGAAAGCAGATTGACCTGTCCGGGCATATCTAGAGTAGTCACAGACGAGGGGGAGCCAGGAGATGGGCATGGCGATGACGAGATCGAGGCCCACCATGAACGGCATACCCCCTTGGGGTTGGCTCTCCACAAGGCGAGCCCAGCCGTATTCAAGAAATACGAGATAGGTCATGAGGCCGCTTAAAGCGATCAATGCAGTCACCGCAATCCTGTTGCACCACTTCCAGAACCGGTGGCCGAGGAGCGCCCACAGGGTCGTGACAAGGCCGATAAGGAGGACCCATGCTTGAAAACCCCATCTCGGCATTGGCCACACGGCCTCTGCAGCCTTCCCGCCGATCCAGAGCATGACGCCGGTCCAGCCGATCAGCTGGACGAGGTTAAGGACTGTGGCAAAGTATGATCCCCGAACACCGAACGAGGGTCTCACATTCACCATGGTAGGCAGCCCTGTCCTGGTCCCTATGATTCCACCCAGAGCCAGAGGCGTGTTGCCCACAAGATGCCCGATCAGGACGACCACTAATCCTGACAGGAACCCCAGAGGTATCAGGAGTCCTCCAGCCCAGATTTCTGCAAGGGAAACGGCTGCCCCTGACCAAAGCAAAAAGAAATCTAACCCATTCAGATTTCGATCCTCCCGGCCGATCGGCTTGATCCCTTTATGACTTTGCATGGTATCCTCCCCCTTTCTGAAATAGGCCTCAGCCTGTCTGTTCTTTACCCCTCCCTCCCACAAGCGCTAACTTAACCGGCCGATGATACCTTTTCTTACGTTCCAAGTCTCCCGGGCTGGTCTTTTCAACGGCTTATCTACGGGGGAGTTCTGCCCCCTCCCACTGTTCCCCTCGACTTCGCTCGGGGCCAGGGGTTTCCCCCATAGATAAACCGTGAAAAGACAGCGCCCTCCCGCCAGTCACATCCAGAAAAGGCATCATCGACCTTTCCTATCCTTCCCCCGCCATGCTCTAGGTTAGCGCTTATGCCCATCCCTCCCCTCCCCAAAATGGGCTGGCTTTAACCCGCAAGTGAGTTTCCTGAACACAGGGGGGTACTTGCGACGCCTGAAGGGCCGTGGGGGTCTCTTTCAAAATGAGGAAACGAAGAGAGACCGGGAAAGACTCCGCAAGCTGAGGGCAGCGAAGGCGGGCGGCGCGGCTGCATCAGTCATTTCCATATTTGGCTTTACGTGGCTATTCCCGGGAAGCCCTCCGCCCGCCTCAACCATGACCTAAAGTTGATCACTGGGCAGCGATTTCTTCGTTTCTCTATTTTGAAAGAGACCCCCATGACCCCTGAGATATCAGCAATACCCCATACGTAACCGTATTTATGAAACCGTGTACT
The DNA here is from genome assembly GCA_024641835.1 of Deltaproteobacteria bacterium. Taxonomy (GTDB): domain Bacteria; phylum Desulfobacterota; class DSM-4660; order Desulfatiglandales; family HGW-15; genus JAHECH01. The sequence goes on along the minus strand of JAHECH010000367.1, from coordinate 3,276 downwards.
TAGTTACGAGTGACGAGTAACAAGCAACGAGATCAAAGCATTGACTTGTCACTCGTGACTCGTCACCTGTCACTTCCCTCAGACGATGAGGGTAACGCCGGAGATGGGCGTTTTTCATCAGCCCGCTAGAACTTGAACAGCTTCTCTATCAGCTGCGACTTGATCAGATCTCCCTCAATCTTCAGCTTCCCGCTCGTGTACGCCTTCATCGCATTCAGCTCTCCCTTGATCAGCTTGATGAAGTCTTCATCCCCCATCTTGATCGTCGTCGTAGGCCTCTCATGCTTCCCCTCTGTCACTGAACACGCCTTCTCCTTCACCGTCACATACCAGGAACCGCCCCCGCTCCCGGATATGTCGAACTGAAACACCACATCCAGCCCGGCAGCCTTCTCCGCACGAAACGCCTCAGGAATCCGCTCAAATATCCCCTTCACCCTCAGTCCCTCATCTCCGCCTCCAGCCTCCTTCTTCGGACCAAAGGCATCCAGCATCGGACCGTACGCAGCTACCGCATTCGGAAATTCCGCTGCACCGGACATGTTGTTGATGGCATCCCAATATTTGTGGATCTCCTCGACCGTGGGCACCCTCTTTGCATCTCCGATGCTCGTGCCCGGTCCGGTCATGACGGCCACCCGGTTGAAGTAGCCCATCCCGGCATTGAAGATCATCCCATTTTCTTCGCACTGTTCTGAGGAGAGGTGGAGGACCAGAGGAGCCACATACTCAGGCTTCAGCTTCTCAAATAGGTCCGGCGGTAATACCCCCTCCGTCAGCCTCGTCCCCGCTATCGGCGCCACCGTGTTCACCTTGATGTTGTGCTTCTCCCCCTCCAGCTTCAGCGTGTTCATAAACCCTATCAACCCCATCTTCGCCGCACTGTAGTTCGTCTGCCCAAAATTCCCGTACAGCCCCGCCGCAGACGTCGTAAACACGATCCTCCCATACCCCCCTTCCCTCATCCTCACAAACGCCGGCCGCGTCACATTGTACGCCCCCTTCAAATGCACCCCCATCACCCCATCCCAACTCTCAGCATCCATCTTCGCCAGCGTCTTGTCCCTCAGTATCCCCGCATTGTTGATCACGATGTCCACCCGGCCGTACGCCTTCACCGCACAATCCACTATCGCCTCTCCCCCCTCAACCGTCGCCACAGAATCATAGTTCGCTACACCCTCCCCACCCAATGCCTTGATCTCCTCCACCACACGATCCGCAGCACCCCTCTCCCCTCCTCCACGGCCGTCTTTACCCCCACCCAGATCATTCACCACCACCTTCGCCCCTCGCTTCCCCAACTCCAGCGCATACGCCCGCCCTAACCCCGCTCCAGCCCCCGTCACGATCGCTACACGACCATCAAAGCGAACCTCCTTTTCCGGAGCCTCTGCCGCCGCAGGTCCCGGCACTGGGACTGCTTTCCAGAAATAGCCGATGAATCCCCGCTCTCTATCCAGGTAACGTCTTCGGAAGCTGAGAGTCACGGGTTGGCCGACGCGGACGTCGCCCAGCTCACAATCGGTAAAATCGGCCATGAACCGGCCTCCTCCCTCGAATTGAATCATGCCGTAGACGGCCGGCGGATCTACAGAGACGGAGAGAAGGTCTCCTGTGAAGCTCTTGATGAATGCCTTCTTGTCCGAGAACTCATGATCTTCTTGGGTATCCACAGCCCGGCATTCAGGGTTGACGCAAATGCTCATCTTTGGGAATTGGGGAGTGCCGCATCTCGTGCACTTTCCTCCCACAAGGCCCAGAAGCATCTTCCTCCTTCTCCAGAGCACGGTCATGGCCGTTTGCATGGGAGCTTCAGCACGGATACCCATTTCCGTCTGAATCAGGTCCCTGAATTTCAAAAACTTGAGATAATTGTCCGTGGTCTTTTTTCTCTCCAGGGAACCCGTGATGCCATTCCTGGCAGAAAGCTTGCGGATGTTCTCGGTGACCCTGAAATAAAGGGCATCACACCCCTGTCCAAAGCCGGCCAGAAGGATGCGGTCCCCTGGCTCGGCCTTCTCAAGGGCATGAACAAACATGACGAGGGGGTGGGCTGCTCCCGTCTCCCCGCAGACTTCATGGAGATTATCCACCACTTTATCGGCGACAGCGCCCAGGTTTTTGGCGATATTCCTGTGTTCTGTTTTGAAAAAGCATGGGAAGACAAAGGTGTCCACATCCTCCATCGTGATGGACAGCTTCTTGAACAGGCCTGTGACAGCCTCGGGAATGATCTTGGAGTAACCCTCGTCTCGAACCCACCGCTCTTCCCACATGTAGTCAAATCTTCTGTCCCCTGCCCTGTAATGATCCACAAAGTCATGAGCGACGGAGTAACTCCCCAGGTATTCCGCGATCACCCCCTGATCACCCACGAGCAGGGATGCAGCCCCGTCGCCAAACCACATTTCATAGAAGTATCCTGCTTTTGTTTCCCGTCTGTCCGCGGCAGCAACCAGGATCTGCTTCTTCTCGCCCCCGCGAGCCACCTCAAGGGCGGTGATCAGAGCGCTGGTTCCCGACCGGAGAGAGCCTGTGACATCCTCAGCAAGAATATCATCCCTCAGATTGAGAGCACTCTTCACAATCCCTGCATTGAGCCGATCTGCAAAAGGCAGAGTGGTGGAACACAGGTAGTGAGCGTCCACGGCGCTCTTATCCAGCCCTTTGAGGCAGTCCCGTGAAGCCTCCACAGCCATGGTGACGCTGTCCTCGTCCCAGTTGCAAAAGGATCGTTCCCCCTGGGCGACCATGATGATGGCAGGGGCAAACCAACCCATATTCTGAAAGATGCTCATCCGGTTGAGCCTGGGCTTCGGGATGTAACCTCCGTAGGATATGATGCCGATCATCACCGCTCCTTCCTAGCAGGTTCTTCTTCGCAACGTGCCAGAGCTTGAATGTTGCATGATATTACGTTTTCTTCGGACCAAAGGCGTCCAGCATCGGACCGTACGCAGCCACAGCATTCGGAAATTCTTTGGCGCTTTCCATGGACTTGATCTTCTTCATATTCGCGGCTACAGCCTCAGGCGCAGGGATCTCTTTTCCATCTCCGATCACCGTGCCCGGTCCGGTCATGACGGCTACCCGGTTGAAGTAGCCCATCCCGGCATTATAAATGGCCCCTGTCACCGGACACTGCTCTGAAGAGAGGTAGAGGACCAGAGGTGCCACATACTCAGGCTTCAGCTTCTCAAATAGGTCCGGCGGTAATACCCCCTCCGTCAGCCTCGTCCCCGCTATCGGCGCCACCGTGTTCACCTTGATGTT
>JAHECH010000366.1 GCA_024641835.1 Deltaproteobacteria bacterium | reverse complement strand
AGACGCTGTTAAGGCGACAACGTTGTAGCGCGGGTTGTCGCGAAAGTAGATGTTGAAGTTGTGAAAATCCCGCCCCGCTGCCCCCATGATGATGACTTTTTCGACCATCGCCGTACCTCCTCCCCCGCTCTCAGCCCCTAGCCCACTTGCTTTTCCACCGCTTCATTTTCAAGATTGAAATCGAGCTAACATGAATCACAACCCCTGTTTTCTGTAAGCCTCCATCAATTGAAGGTATCCATCAAGACCTTCCCGGGTCCACGACAATTGACGTTCCGTGGGTTCTCCTTCGATTCTTCCCGGAATGCCGGCGACAAAAGAACTGTCGGGAATCTTGGCTCCCTGTCCGACCAAGGATCCAGCGGCGATAACACAGTTGTTTCCGATTTCCGCATCATGAAGGATAATGGCATTCATGCCGATAAGAACTTTATTCCCAATACTGCGGCAATGGAGAACAGCTCCGTGACCGATAACGACCCGGTCTCCAATGGTCACATCTCCTGTAGCCGCTGAAGGCGTACCGGAATGGATCACACAATTGTCTTCCACAGCAGTATTGCGGCCTATCCTGATCTTGCCGAGATCCCCCCTGATGACGGCTCCTGGCCAGATGCTTGAGCCTTCACCAATCTCCACATCACCCACAACATAAGCTGCCTCGCTGACAAAGGCTGATTCCGCGATTTCCGGCGTCTTGCCATTAAACGTTCTTATCGTCACGTCAATTCCCCCTCTCTAGTTTTGCAGAGCCACCGCTCGGCTCTGCACCTGCCGATACACCATGGTAAGGAGCACTGCGGCTGAATACAACCTAGCATAAAGAAAGGCCGATCGTTTTGCCAAGCTGTTTTTCGACAAAATCCTTCCTGTAATATCGCAATTGCGACCGAATCCGTTCATCCGGGGAAAGCCTTTAGTTGCTCCAAGGAATTATAATGACAGGAGAGAGAGGAGATGGGAAGCCTTTGAATTTTTTGTTGACATGATTAATCAAAAATGGTGTAGTGGGGTACAGTATACATTTCGCTAGTAAATTCCGCTTAAAAGTCAGATAGTTGAACGAACCGTTGGCGAGCATATAGATGCGCGGGTCACCCACCTTGAGAAAGCCTCGCTTGGTCATTGCGAACCGCCTTCCGATCCGAGAAAAGGTCTACGGAGTAATCAGGAATTATATCCTGAACGGAGACATTCCGGCTGGAGAGCGCCTTATCGAAACCCAACTCGCAAAAAAAATCAAGACATCGCGAACGCCTGTGCGAGAGGCGCTGCATTTGTTGGAGAAAGAAGGGCTTCTCGAGGCCATTCCCCGCGTCGGATACCGTGTGAAGAAACTTGAGTTCAGCGAGGTCGAAGAGATCTGCCAGATCAGAACGGTCAATGAGATCCTTGCCGTTCGCTGGGCAATTCACCGGATTACGCCTAAAGAGATCCAGGCCCTCCAGCAAAACATCATGAATACCGAAATTGAGCTGAACAATGGGAACCCCCTCTCTTTCGTGGAGTTTGATGCGGAGTTCCACGAGATTCTGGTTCGTGCCAGCGGCAGTGAGCGGTTGCTCGAACTTTGTCAACTCCTTCGGCGTCACATGATGCGCTATCGGATAAAGGCCATGATGCGCGCTGACGTGGTTCGAAGAGCTATCCAAGGTCACTCCCGCATTCTAGAGCGCCTTAAAGAAAAAGACATGGAGGGCGTGGAAAAAGCCATAGCCGAACACTTGGAGATCTCTAAGGGGGAGATCCAACGTTATGCTTTTGCCCAGAACGGTCAAGAGTGATTGGTGCACCTAACAGTTATCAATCATGATCTTCATCGTGTTTCTTCTACCAAGCGGGATTTGAACAACCATAATCTTGGAAGGAGGGGTGCCGTGGGTTCAGCCTTGATGCGCTACGAATGGATGACAAAGCCTACGCCTCAAGCCGAGTGGATCGAAGGGGGAGGGAAATTCATATGGCTGGCTCTCTTTTTCACTGAAACTGGTGCTGGGCTGTACTTTGTCTCTCTTTTTTTCAAAGACCCCCTAGGAATGCTCTTGGGCTGGCTTGTGTGCCTTCTTCTCGGGGGTGGGTGCTTCATGGTGCACATGGGCCATCCGTTTAGAGCTTTCCGCGCTGTCTTGAAGCCTCAGACTTCATGGATATCAAGAGGAGTAATATCCCTCAGCGCGTTCGGCCTCTTTGGATCTCTGTATCTTGTACTTTGTTATCTTCAGCCAAGCAGGGATTTCTTGGTACTCAAGGTCATCATGGGATCTCTTTGCATTCTGGTTGCCATCTATGCTGGCATGCTGATGAGCTATGTGAGGGCCATACCGCTATGGAACACGGGACTGCTTCCCATCAGTTACGTCGTTTCAGGCCTGTGGAGCGGATCCGAAATCCTTCTTGGTATCCGCCTTTTGACCGGGGCGCCCCTAGAACAAATTGAACCATGGATTCATGTGCTTTTGCCCAGTTTTGCGCTCATTCTTGTTCTCTATCTTGTGAGTATCACCTCGGCATCCTCTGTCGGCTGGATGTCCGTGAAACGGATTGTCGCCGGGGACCTGTCAATGCACTTCTATCTCGGTTCGGTTCTCATCGGATTGATTTTTCCGGTAACGGTCGTCTTGTACAGTTTCTATGCGGGTATCACGGAGGTTTCACCTGCTCTCCTTATAACGGCGATTTTCTGTGGGCTTATCGGTGATCTTACGGTTCGCTATTGCATCTTAAAGGGAGGGTTATATTCCCCTGTGATCTGATGAGATTGTTTCTCAGCAAACCATATAAATGCCATTTTTCATCGACTTAAAATCACTCGTACGACTCGCCGGCGCATCTTATTCATCGCGGGATGGTGCATGCGGGTTCGGTGCGGGAGTTGATTTCAGAGGTACCATCTGTTGTTCTAAAAACAAGACTGGGAATCTGGGATTCTCTGAACCCGGGTGCCAACAGAGAACCTGTGAGGGGTGAGCAGAGGAGGACCGATAATGAAAAACAAGTCTAGTGCGGCCGAAGAAAAGAAGGAATACTGGGCGTATACCATCTGTTCCGGATGCTACAACCTTTGCGGTGTCAAGATCAGGGTAGTTGACGGCATCCCCGTGGCTGTGGAGGGCGTCCCCGAGAGCGACCTGGGCGGGCAGGGCGGCCTGTGCGGGAAAGGGGTTGCCACCATCATGGATCTTCACGATCCGAATCGTATCAATTACCCTGTAAAAAGAACGAACCCGAAAAAAGGCCTCTATGAGAACCCGGGATGGGAGAGAATTTCCTGGGATGAAGCTCTTGATACCATAGCTGAGAAACTGAAAGCTGTCATCAAGACTGACCCGAGGAAATTTGTGTGGTCTTTTACTCCAGGGCCGGGAACCGCTTTCAAGGCGACCATCTACCATAGCGGTTTCTGCATTTGCTGTGGGAGCCGTAATCAGGCTTTTGGCGGTGTGGGATCACAGTGCGGTGCTGCGGCCCACCATGCCGGTGCTCTCATGCACGCTGCCTGGGACATCCTGCCCGACTATAAGTACAGCAATCTTGTGATTCGCTGCGGAGGCAATGAAGGACATGGTGGAGGTCGCATGGCCGCCACATCCATGCGCTTAGCAGCCGAAGCAAGGGACAGGGGCATGAGAACCATCGTGATGGATCCCATCGGATTTAAGGCAGCCGCGGACGCAGATGAGTGGATTCCTGTTTTGCCGGCCACGGATATCGCCGTATTTCTTGCGATGGCGAGACTCATTGTCCATGACATCGGGATCTACGACAGGGAATATATCAGGCATAAGACAAACGGCGTTTACCTCGTAGGCCCTGACCTCCTATTCGTCAGGGACAAAGAGAGCGGGAAGCCCCAGATTTGGGATGAAAGGGATCAGCGGGCAAAAGTCTATGATGATCCAACTTTGACCCAGCCAGCCTTGGAAGGAGAGTATTCGATCGACGGAGTCAAATGTCATCCAGGTTTCCACTTGTGGAAACAGGTGATCAAACAATACGACCCTGTCTGGGCCTCAGAGATCAGCACAGTGCCTGCGAAGAGGATCAGCCGGCTGGCAGAGGAACTGGTAGAGGCAGCGAAAATCGGGAGCACCATAGACATCGGCGGCAGGAAGTTCCCTTACAGGCCAGCCTGTGTTGTGGGATACAAAGGGGTCCAGACTCACCAAAATGCGTTCCACCAATACCTGGCGATGAATTTGTTGAATGTCCTGATGGGGAACCAGGATGTTCCCGGAGGTATTGTCGGATCAGGGACAGTGAGGAGCTTTGGCCATCCCGAGACGGGGCGTCCCCGATTCGAACCTTATGCGAGTGTTGACGGCATGCTGACGCCGGGTTTCTGGCATACCAGGACGCCCTGGCCTCCGCACGACGTCGAAGGGCCGGGCATGGTCAATCTTCTTGACGTGATGGCCGATTCCAGCATGAACCCCTATCCTTACACCGATGACTTTGATGAGATATGGACAAGAATCGGCCGCCCCTATGAAATAGAAGTCTTTGGGATGTACGGCGGTAACGTGGTCATGAACATAGGCAATTCAAAGACCGCCCATAATCTTCTCAAGAAAATACCTTTCATGTTTTCCATCAATACCGTGCACAACGAGACCACGGAAGGGTTCGCCGACATTGTTTTGCCCGATGTTCACGCATACGAAAGCCATGATGTGGCATCGTCGATCGGCTTTTTCTTTAATTACCCCATTGGGATGCAGAAGTGGTCTTTTCACGTGAGAATGCCGACCTATGAACCCAAATGGGAATATAAAGATACTCTGGATATATACTTTGAGTTAGCGGACCGAATTGGGATCAGACAGAAGTATAACACTTTCCTGGAAAACTACTTTTCCAACAAATCGAGCACATGGGAGCAGAGGGAAATAAAGGATGCAAAGCCCGTTATCGTAGGTCCGGATGAAAAAATCACGGCGAAAAAATTCACGGACAGGGTATTGCGATTCTACTTTGGAGAAAACCGTGGTCTTGGTTGGTTCGAGGAAAACGGTTTCATTACATGGGAGAAGAAGCCCGAAGAGGCATACTGGCGCTACTTCATAAACGCCAGGATTCCGATGTTTTTTGAGACCGTGGCGCAAAACAAACCCAAGATCAAGAAGATTTTTGAAAAGATCGGGATTCACATGAACTGGGATTACTACACACCCCTCATCAGTTATTTCCCTTCAGTGATCTACACAGAGCTGCCTCCGGACTCAGAGTATGATCTCCTGGGAGTTTCCTACCGGGATGTGCTTCACACGCACCGTTTCTTCCTGGA
>JAHECH010000365.1 GCA_024641835.1 Deltaproteobacteria bacterium | reverse complement strand
GCCTTACTGCTCAAGCAAGGATGATGGGAGCCCTGTATCCGGAGAGGGAAGAACCGCGACTCGGAAAAGTGGATCAGTGGGCTGCTTCCCTGGGAGGCTTTTTTGCTCCCTTTCTGCGGCCCCGGCCCGAGCGCTTCAACTGGATCGTTGAAGCTGTTCGTGTCCATGGAAAACCCATGGAAGCCTGGAGCAACGCCAAGATCCTGGAGACAAGCCGGGATCTCAGGTTGCGGCTGCGGAGCGAAGGGTACAAAGAGGAAGTGGTTGCTCAAGCCTTTGCCCTTGTGCGAGAAGCAGCGCGCCGCACTCTCGACATGCCCCACTTCGACGTCCAATTGATCGGCGGCCTTGTCCTCCTCGACGGCATGGTGGCAGAGATGGAAACTGGGGAGGGCAAGACCCTTGTCGCTACCCTGCCCGCCTGCACAGCCGCGTTGGCGGGCGTGCCCGTCCACATCGTCACGGTGAATGATTATCTTGCCGGCCGGGATGCGGACTGGATGGGCCCTATTTACAGGACCCTGGGCCTCAGGGTCGGAACCATCGTGCACGGCATGGACCCGGCAGCCAAGAGAAATGCGTACCGATGCGATGTGACCTATTGCACGAACAAGGATGTTACTTTTGATTATCTCAGGGACAGGATCGTGCTCTGGGACAGGCCTACGTCCATCAGACTGCAACTGGAGCGGCTTTATGGTGGAAATTCGAGGGTGAACGAACTGTTGCTCCGAGGCCTTCATTTCGCCATCGTGGACGAGGCGGACAGTGTGCTCGTCGATGAAGCGCGGACTCCCCTGATCATCTCCTCGGAGGCAGATGGCTTTCACGATCAGAGCGTTTATCAGTATGCCATGGGGGTTGCCCGGGGTTTTGTGCAGAAGCAAGACTACACCGTCGCAGCAGGTGAGAGAAGCGTTGAGATCACGGATCACGGCAGGTCCCGGATCAGGGATTTTGCCTGGGCTGATGCGCACCTACAGATCAACGAAGAGCAACAGGAAGAGCTGGTGCGCCAGGCCCTGGTAGCCCTTCACCTGTTCAGCAAGGACAAGCACTATCTCATCAAGGATGGGAAGATCCAGATCATCGACGAGTACACGGGCCGTCTCATGGCGGATCGCTCTTGGGAACGGGGGCTTCACCAGCTCATCGAGATCAAGGAGGGGTGCGAGGTTACGAAGCGCAAAGAGACCAGGGCCAGGATCAGCTATCAGCGCTTTTTCAGACGCTACTTGAGGCTTTCCGGGATGACGGGCACGGCGAGGGAAGTGGCAGGGGAACTCTGGTCGATTTACCGCCTCCGCGTGGTGTCCATCCCTACGAATCGGCCTCTGAGGAGGGAGTCCCTGCCTGATCGCATTTTCGCTACCGCTGATGAGAAATGGGGAGCGGTGGTCAGAAGGGTTTCTGAAATGCACCAAAAAACCCGCCCCGTGCTCGTGGGTACGAGGTCCGTGGAAGCGTCGGAGCATCTGAGCGGGCTCATGGTAGAGGCTGGCTTGCCCCACAGGGTTCTCAATGCCCGGCAGGATAAGGAAGAGGCGGATATTATCGCCCAGGCCGGGCAGGAGGGCCGGATCACCGTCGCAACGAACATGGCAGGCCGGGGCACGGATATCCGGCTGGGCTCAGGCGTTGCTGAAATGGGAGGCCTTCACGTGCTGGCCACGGAAAAGCATGAAGCCAGGCGCATTGACAGGCAGCTCTTTGGCCGGTGCGGAAGGCAGGGAGATCCGGGGTCGAGCGAGGCTATGGTTTCTCTTGAGGACGAACTGATGACGGTCTATATCAACAAACTGCTCCAGTGGGTAGCAGCCGTAACCCTGAGAAAGCCGGGTCATTTGATAGCTCGATGGATTGGAAATATTCTGTTCCGGAGGGCCCAGCGAAGGGCTGAGCGCCTTCATGCCCGCATGCGCCATGATCTGCTCAGGATGGATGAGCAACTGAGTGAATCTCTAGCTTTTACAGGCAAGACCGAGTAAACAGCAGGGAGTATGCACCACGCAAATGGCAGAGAAGAGAAGTCAGAGGACGGAGAGCAGAAGACCCAATACGGGAGATAAGAAACAGAATGCAGAAAATAGAAGACACAACGCGGGAGACAGAGAACAGATGACAGAGGGCGGAAGGCAGAAGAGCAGATTTACAACAGCGGTAATCTTGAGCTTCATCTTTTTTTTGTGGGGGGGAGCGGTTTGCGCGAATGCCCAGTCTCCCGAATTCGACGGCCTCATCGAACCCCGCATGCTTGTCAAAGTGGGGAGTGGGGTTTATGGGATTATTGATACAGTTACCGTGGATCGGGGCGATACAGTGAAAGCAGGCCAAGTCATTGCCACACTCCAATCCGGAGTGGAAAGGGCGGCTATGGAGCTTGCGCGGGCAAGGGCTGAGATGGATGCAACGATCAAGGGGAAAAGGGAGGAGATGGAATTTGCCAAACGGAAACAGGAGCGGCTAAGAGATCTCTACGAGAAAAAAGCACTTCCTTACAATGATTGGGATGACGCAGAGACCAAGCGAGTCCTTGCAGAGCTTCAGCTCTCCGAAGCGCTGGAGAACAAGAAACTTGCGGAGATGGAATTCAAGCGGGCCGCGGAAGTGGTAAACCGCATGGTCATCAAGAGCCCGATCACAGGTGTTGTGGTTGAACGATTTCTTTCCCCGGGTGAGTACATAGAAAACCAGGCTATCCTCAAACTCGCCCAGATAGATCCCCTGTATGTGGAAGTCATCATGCCGGTGAAGATGCTTGGATCAGTGAAGGTCGGGATGAAAGGCACGGTCAAGCCTGAAGCTCCCGTAGGTGGAATGTACACGGCCAAGGTGATCATCGTGGACAGGGTGATTGATGCTGCGAGCGGGACCTTTGGGGTGCGCCTGGAACTGCCCAACCCGGAGTATCGTCTGCCCCCAGGATTGAAGTGCAAAGTCGTCTTCCTCAACCCGTAACCTTGGATTAGCCACAGACCCACACAGACATCTTATATGGCTTTCTTGTCTCGTTTCGCGAGTTCGGCTTCAACGAGGGAGAGATCAGTCCAGGGGGTAGGCCGTTGCTTGAGTTTTTGGAGCAGAGCCGTCTTCATGTGGGGGACCAGAACTTCCTGCCACTTGCGGACCAGTCCCGGGTCTTTGAGCCAGACTAAGACGTTCTTGGCCCGCTTTGGGGAAAGAGGGTGACGATCATCCTGGAAAAGCTTTTTCATGGCATAGTAGGCGGAGGAGTTCCTGGAAAAATACTCTGCCACTCCCCCGGCACGCTCTTTTTGGTTCAGCATAACCATCAGGACCGTTGCAAATTCATCCGCTACATCTATGTTGGAACGAAAAGGATGATCCCACTTTTCAAGGAGCACCCGCCCGATCTCATGGAAAAGAGAGAAAGAGAGCGTCTCCAGCGTCTTCTTGCGATCCTTGAGAACATCGCTTAGATGGGCCATATATTCAGTGCACAATACAATACCAGAAGGATCGGAAAAGGCCTTGGGCGTTCCGCACTGTTTGATGCCAATGGGAAAAGGGTCGAAGATGAACATTTGAGCGAGCTGCAACTCAATGGCCTTCATGAGTTTGTTAGCTGCTTGCGGGCGGTCGTTGGCCGATGGAGCGGCGCGGAGCGTGACGGTGACAGCTCTTGATTCCGATGCTCGACGATTGTCAAACACCAGATAGTGGTCACCCGCTTCGGAAACGGTCACGGAAAAAGAAAGCCGCCTTTCGACTCTTCCGGTGAAAAGAGGTCTGGAAACGTCCGGTTTGCCCTTGCTCGTTGAATCCAGAAGGGCAACAAGAATCTCTCCGTTGCTTTCCACCTGAACAGCCACCACGGCATTCTTAGGGAGGTTTTTTAATCTTGCCGCTTTCCAGGCCCCTGCTGGTATATCCATGTTCAGCATGATCGGGCCGCTGGCGGCAAAGCCGTCAAGGGTAGGGAGCAGTAGAAAAAGGAACGGGATGAGAACTCGGAGGAGGGATTTCATTAAAAATGTTTATCATCAGACTATTAAAGCGTCAAGTATTTCAGGCCGTCCCCATGAACCGGTTCTTCAAGATCTCCTTCTGTGTGAAAGCCGGGGTCACCTGTTTCTGAACGCAACCCTTTTGGGGGGTAGAGGGGAATCAAGAATGGCAGGCCTCTCCGGGCTTGCCAGCGCCCCAAGGACCCCCCAAAAAGAAAAAGGCGGTTGAAGAGAGAAGTGCACGTTCAGGAGATTGCAGGCGGAAGTCCTCCAGCCTGGCGGAAGTGCCTTGCCCCATTCAGGGTGGCTCAACGGTGCTCCCGTCGCTCCTCTGGTACGTGCCAGCGACCACGGTAGTGCTTCCGGTCGCGGAGGAACGCATGGTACTCGAAGTCCCGGTGCCGGCGGATATCCTCATACCGGAACCGGCCCAGCACCCGAGGGAGCCTCCCCGCCCGCGCCACAATCCACGGACCGCTGTAATAGGGGGCTGTATACCAGAACCCGTTGTTCCAGAGATAGTACCGCCCGTCGACAAAGACAAGGTCATACGGCGTCTCCACAGCGACGTAGAATCCGAGCGAAGGCGAATAGATGAACTGAGGCGGCGCCCCGAAAACGGCCTGCGGCGCGGCAGGGGCTACGACCACTGGAGCCGGAGGAGGCGGTGGCGGTGGAGGAGCGGCCTCCGCCACTGGAGCGGGAGGAGGCGGTGGAGGTGGAGGAGCGGCCTCTGCCACTGGAGCGGGAGGACCCTGCTCCATCCCCGGGATCTGATTTCCCTTAGCATACATGCACTGCTGGTATGCGATGTCGTAACGACGTTGTGCCTCCATGCCATACCCCTGACCGGCGCTGGCACCAGCGGCCGTTCCGACCAGCAGTCCGCTGCCGGCGCCGATGGCCGCGCCTGTGCCTGCACGGCCTGATGCAGAGCCGATAGCCGCGCCTAGGATCGCTCCGGCGGCTGTGCCCACGGCAGCCCCCGCGACGGTATTCTGATTGATCGTCTCCTGAGGTGACTCTCCAATGTGCTGGTCTGCCCACTGCCTGCACACCGCGTCATCGGCCTGGAATTGCTCAAAGGTCTTTCCTGAGCCTGGCAACACCGTCACGCTTGGTCCTCTTGGTACTGTCGCGCATCCGCCCACTGCTATCAGGAGCACGAACAGCAACATCATTACCTTTCGTTTCATTTTCCTTCCCCTTCGCGGCTAATCACATGCACAATCTAAACACGCATCGCAGGAAATGCAATTAACCGCCAAATTTGACGGATTCGCAAAAAGTCCTCTTTCGTCATTCCGGCGGAAGCCGGAATCC
>JAHECH010000364.1 GCA_024641835.1 Deltaproteobacteria bacterium | reverse complement strand
ACTTGTATCGTGAAGTTGAATGAAGACGGGAGCGTATCCGTGCTGACAGGGGCAACGGATATCGGGCAGGGCTCCTCCACAGTGGTGGCGCAGGTGGTGGCAGAGGTCCTAGGGCTCTCCCTCAATGATGTGACCATCAATGCCGGGGTAGATACGGATTTTACACCCGTAGATCCGGGAACATATGGCTCGCGGGTGACGTTCTATTCCGGAAACGCGGCGAAAATGGCGGCTGAGGATGCGAAGAAACAAATCGTCGAATTGGCAAGCAAGATCTTCAAGGTTTCCCCTGAGGAGATAGTGCTCCACGACCGAAGGGTATTTCCGAAGGCGAACCCCGAGAAAGCATGGAGAATGGACGCCTTGATCCGGCATTCCGAACACAAGATGGGAAAGGAGAGCAAATCCATCATTGGCAAGGCAAGCTATGACTCAGGAGTTGATTTTATCGATTTCAAGACAGGCAAGGGAAATATCTCTCCCGCGTATACTTTCGCTGCGGACGTGGTTGAGCTGGAGGTGGATCCGGAGACCGGCAGGATTACGGTCCTGAATGCTGTTGGCGCTCATGACATCGGGAAGGCGCTGAATCCGGTTCTGTGTGCAGGGCAGTTGGACGGCGCTTGGATCCAGGCAATGGGCCAGGTCTTTTTTGAAGAATTGCACAGGGACAAGAAGGACGGGCATGTCCTGAATCCCTCATTCCTTGATTACAAAATGCCCACATCCATGGACATCCCTTTGAACAACACGCACATTTTCGTAGAAAGCATCGATCCCAACGGACCTTTTGGCGCCAAGGAAGTTGGTGAAGGGGCATCTGTGGCCATATTCCCGGCCATAGGCAACGCCGTTTATGATGCCATAGGAGTGAGAATAACGGATCTCCCTGTTACGGCTGAAAAAGTGTTGAAGGCTGTCAAAAAGAAGAAGGAGCAAGAGGGTTAATATTGATCGGGCTGTTGCCCAAATGAGCAGCGATGGAGCTCTCGCAGGATGAAGATGCATTCTCTTCAATACCGGGGCTCCCGGACTGGTCATTTCAAGGAGTTACGGACGGGTGATGCCCGCCTTACGGACGGGTGATGCCCGCCTTACGGACGGGTGATGCCCGCCTTACGGACGGGTGATGCCCGCCAAAGCCGGGCACGCCTCCCCCCTCCACTGTTCCCCTCGACTTCGCTCGGGGCCAGGGGGTCCCCCATTCCGTAACTCCATGAAACGAGGAAGTCCTCCCGCCAGGCATTTCAGAGAAAGCATCTTCACCCTGGATTTAACGCGATTCGGGAAACAGCCCGTAATCAAAAAGAACGAGGCAGAGGCCCTGTGCGCCTGCACAGGGCCTTCTTATATGGCACGGTCTTTTTTCAGCCGCAGTTCCAGCTCTCCGTGTTTTTCCACAACGCGGAAGTCCTTGAAGGGAGTTGCGCGGATCATATCAGTAACACGGCTCTCATGATATCTTTTTGGCGGATCGAGGCGAAGATAAAAGGAAAAGACCAGGTACATGAACCGCTCCAGTAATGAAAGCGAGGCTCTCCATTTCTTCTTATCTATCTGGGAGGAGACTCTGGCTGGGTCGAAAAACCACGCTTCCCGGCCGCATCTAAGCACCCGGTAACACTCTCTCAACACCGCAACAGGATCTCTGAGCATATGAAGCATGCCGGTGCTAAGGACCATATCGAATGATTCATCGGAAAAGCGGAGTCTGTTCGCATTGCCCACTTCAAAATGCAGTTGGCCGGGAACGCCTGCATTCATGGCATTCCTTCGCGCCATCTTGATCAGGCTTCGACTCAAATCAATCCCTACCACGGTCAATGCAGGAGATCTTTTGACAATTTCTACGGGAAGATATCCTGGTCCTGTTCCCAGGTCAAGAATTCGGCCCGTCTGAAGAAAACCGACTACCTCCTGGGCAAGGCCCCTGTAGTAGCTTTCAATGACGAGGCGCGTCGCTTTTTCGTACAAAGAAGCAAAAGGGTCGGGGATTCTCTCTAGTGTTAGCCCTCGCTTCAAGGTTCAGCCCACCCCTCCTTGGGGAATCCCAGGTTAGTCCATTTCCGAAGATCCTCTATGCCCGATTCGGATAATAGCAGGCGAGCAATTCAAGCTTGTTGGAGCCGGGGTTCTCCCGGCAAAGTCGCACATTGAGTTCTTTTTGGAGGAAGCCCAGATCCTTGAGCATTTTGTCCGTCAGCTTGGCAATTTTAGATGTTTCACCATAGGCCTCCGAAACTCTCTCATTCAGAGCTCTTAGCTTCTGTCTCAGTTTGTGAATGTCCTTGCCGATCTTCTGGTGCTCTCTGAAGCTGAATCCCTTTTGTCCTTTCGCCATCGCATCTCCTCTCCGTCTGTGATGATCTTAGGCTAAGTACATCGGTTCATAAATTCGGTTACGTATCTTAACACACGGGGTCTGTGATGGGGCCATGGGGGTCTCTTTCAAAATGAGGAAACGAAGAGAGACCGGGAAAGACTCCGCAAGGTGAAGGCAGCGAAGGCGGGCGGCGCGGCTGCATCAGTCATTCCCATCTATGACCTTGCATGGCTATTCCCGGGAAGCCCTCCGCCCGCCTCAACCATGACCTAAAGTTGATCACTGGGCAGCGATTTCTTCGTTTCTCTATTTTGAAAGAGACCCCCATGACCCCTGAGATATCAGCAATACCCCATACGTAACCATATTTATGAAACCGTGTACTAAGCAGCTTTGCTAGATCAATAAGATAAGAAGCGATCGGAGGGAAGGCAAGCGGCAACCCTCCCCTCCCTTTGAAGTCAGGACACGAGCAACCTCAAGCTAAGATAAAAGTGAGGACCATGCGCGCTCCCTTATCTCCTCCGAAAGCAGGAAAAGCAAGCCCTTTGAGTCCTTCCAGCA
This sequence comes from Deltaproteobacteria bacterium, assembly GCA_024641835.1. Taxonomy (GTDB): domain Bacteria; phylum Desulfobacterota; class DSM-4660; order Desulfatiglandales; family HGW-15; genus JAHECH01. Next base: position 2,405 of record JAHECH010000364.1, on the reverse strand, counting down.
CGCACGCCTCGAAACGCTTGTTATTGAATGAGCTCTGCGTCACGTGCAGCTTCTTGATCTTTCCATCAGGTCCGATGAGCAGAGAGAAAACCAGCTCCCGTTTTGCGCCGTTTGCCTGGACCGGCAAGAGGGAGGAACAAGGGTTGAGTGCAGTCAAGTGCTTTTCGATCGTCCTTCTTGCACTTTCCTCTGTGATCCCCCCTGTAACCTCAATTTTCCCCAGCCTCAGATGGACGGTCGCCCGCTCTTCATTTGCCGCCTTCGGCCCTTCGAAAGACTTCTCCGCTACGCGCAGTTCAGCTTTATCCGCTGCGCTGGATGGTCCAAGGCTAGCCATGGGTGACATGGCGCGCGCCTTCTGGACATATTGGCCTCTTCCAACGGCAAGGTCAGAGACACCTTCAGGCAGCGGAAGAGGTTGTTTGATCGTTACGGGCCGGCCATCCGTATTGCGCACCCGGGAGTCCACTGCAACAAAAGAGGTATAGGCGGTCAGGAGGTTGTAGGTGAGGCCCAGGTTCGTCACCTCTTTAACGCGTTCATCCTTGGGGCCAAGGCTATTGTAGTCTGAGAGAAGAGCGATACGGTGTCGCGCCCAGAGATACCGCAAGGCTGAATTGCTCGACAGGGGTTTGACTTTACTCACATCCAGGGTCACCTTGAACAGTTGATCTCCGCTTGTACCGTGAAGCCTGATGAGTCCCTGGGGATGACCATGCCACTTGCCGAAAACAATGGCGGGCCGGTCTGCAAAAAGGTCCGGCACTTGAGGCGGCTCCACCTCGTAGACTTCAAATCCGCCGAAGTCAACCTTCATTCCTGTGAGAAGGGGTGAATGAACGAGTTGGCGAAACTTTTTTGCTTTTTCTGAAGCCTCCTGAGGTTTCGCAATCACAAAAGGTTCTCCCATGCCTACCCTGGCGAGGCCTTCGATCAGGTGGCGGTTGACACTGGAGCCTATGCCAAAAGCAAACACATTGGCATTACCGAGATTGTTGCGGATGAGATCAAAGACCTTTTCTTCGACGGTCACGTAGCCGTCTGTGGCAATGATGATGGTCCGCGAATACCCTTCTGCCTTTGGAAGCGCGAGAGCTCTCTCAAGTGCGGGCACGAGTTCCGTACCTCCGCCTCCCCGCTGGCGCTCTATGATGTTTATGGCCTGCTGGATATGATCAGGTGTGGCGGGCAGAGAGCTCTCGGACATGACAGAGGAGCCCCCTGCAAAAAGGACCACGTTGAATGTGTCTGTGGGGCGGAGGTTTGAAATCAGGTCCCTCAGGAGTTTCTTGGAGATATCCAGGGGAAAGCCGTGCATGGATCCCGAGACGTCCACGACAAAGATGTACTCCCGAGGAGGGATTTGAGCTTCGTGCACTTTCTTCGGGGGCTGGAGCATCAGGAGAAAGAAGTTTTCCGACTCCCCTTGAAATAAGAGAAGCCCTGTCTGTATGTGGCCACCCGCGAGACGGTATTTGAGGATGAAGTCCCGGTTCCCTCCATGCTGCTCAGACGGGTCGAGCTTGATGTTGGAGAGATCGGGAGCCTCAAAGTTGACGTTCACTTTGTGAGAGGAGCATCTCACCTCCTGGATTGGAAGACCGGCATGGAGGGTAACGGCAATATCAAGAAGGTTGGCCGGAGGCTCTCCCTGGTGAAAGTAGGGGTTTTCTACCCAATGCTCGGAGGGATTTGCTTCGCCGGCGTTCTGATTGGAGTAACGAGGCCCGACCACTGTAGGGTAGACAAATTCATAGATCGCATCCGTGGGCACCAGGAGTTCAGTATAACTGAGCTCCACCTTGATGGCATCCGAAGGCATGATGTTGGCCACATTCATCTGAAAGACATTAGGCCTCTGCTGCTCCAGTAGGGAAGCGCTTTTGCCAGCCTGTTTTGCATCTTCGTACTCACGGCGGGCATCTTCTCGTTTGGCGATTTTGGCTATAATAACGCGCTCACCGATCGTCATCCTCATGGCGTAAACAGCCGCTCTCGTGGATGCAGGGAAAATATAAATAGCCTCGATCGGTCTCTTGCCTTCATTCTGATAGACCTGGGTCACCAGGACATCCGCGATAACACCTGAAATGTTCGCGCGAACAGAAGTGGATTTCAGGGGGAGTAGATCCAGGTCAGGATCATCGCTTTTCACAAAGAAATAGGGAGAGAGGGTCCGATCTTCGCTGGTCTCGGGTTGCCCGAAAGCGCTCCCGTTCAAAAAGATGAATGAAATAAGGATTAGTAATGTAACTCTTGCAAAAATGGGCTTCATTTTCTTGTCCTCCTCTGTCTGAATTCCTGCTTGGGGGATTAGACAGGGAGGCAAGAAAAAAGTTCCCGCAAGAAAGTGCTGTTCAAAGGCGTTGGCATGTTCCCACATTCATCATTAGAACGCAGAACAC
>JAHECH010000363.1 GCA_024641835.1 Deltaproteobacteria bacterium | reverse complement strand
GAGACGAGGACTTCATTGAGGTAGATGATGGTTTCCACTGCCTCAAGCTGGCAGAAAAAGAGACGGCGTATTCTGTCGGACCGCCGCCAGTGGGCCAGAAGCTGCTTTGTCACGGGCGCGGCTTTTGGCCGGTCATAGTTGCTCAGTCGCCATCGCTTCACATCCTCCCGCAGGAGATTCACAAGGGGCAGGTCGTCCCTTTCCTCTTCTGCCATGAAGGCAAGTCTCTGCTGCGCGGTGCCGGTTTTCTGAGTTCTGTACCAGTAGCTCGCAGGCCGCCTTCCTTCCAGTTGAAACGCGTCGCCCGTCTCCGTGTCATAGACCCAGTGCGCGGCGGGCTCCTCATAGGGGCTGCAGAGGATGGGCTTGTTAACCGGCTGGATAGGGAGCCGATCCTGTTCAGGCTTCGCCATAGGGTTCCCTCCCTCTGCCTGGCAGCCGATGAAGGCTCATGACCTCATTGCCTCTCGGGTCGATCGCCTTGACGGCCACCCAGCCTCGCTTTCCTCCCGGGAAGGGTAGGGAGACAGTGCCGCTGAGGGCGGCAAAGCTTTCCTCCTCAATCACTCCTTTCATAGCGCGGGCTATCTTCCCCCAGGCCGACTTGTCGGGGAAGAAGGCCTGGGTAATGCAGAAGGTCTTGCCGTCATAGTCCGTGTCCAGGAACCATGCCGCCACCTTGTCCGCGCTGGTCGGCAGGATGGTATTTTCCACAGGGTTATAAATATCCACCCCCTGCATCTCCACGATGAACTGGTCGTCATCGGTCTTGGTCAACTTTGTCCGCGGGCTTCCGAAGACGGTGAAGAGCTGGCTATTGGGCGTCTCCTTAAGGAGGCTTTCCATGTTTATGTCAGGTCGGATGTGGGCCAGATGGCACCTTACCTTGGGGTTCGGATCTTCCTGGATGATGGCCTGGGCTGCTGCGTCAAAGGAGAAACCGGCAAATACCAGGTCGTGATAGCCCCTTCGGTTGGCGGTGGGCAGGGCATTTTCCACCTGAAAGGCAGTCACCGGCCCGAACTGGGGTCCGAAGGATACGGCCACATTACGGACATCTCCGTTTTCCGGCTGCCACTCCCCCTCGGCATGAAGGTATTCCATGTTGCAGCGCTCTAGGCGTAGAAAATGAAGGGTCTTGTTGTTCGGAAAGCGTACACCGTCCGCCTTGAGCAGCCTCAGCATCTTGTCGAGATAGGCCTCGGCATTGGCCGGTTCTTCGTGGACAGCCACGGAGACCTGATCTCCAAAGGTCTCCAGTTCCTCTGGAGCGCCTTCGATCGGTGATGGCTCCATAAGGGATTCTTCAATAGGCATTACCCCTTCCATTGTGAAGGGGCCGGATACTCGCACCACCCGGCGCAACACCTCCGGCTGGTCCACAAGCTCTTCCTGTTCCGCATTGGACGAGATGCAGGCATTCACCTCATCCATCTTGGCCCGCCAGGCTACGCGGTATTCCGTGAGGGCTGTCTTCAGGGCATCGGGCCAATCCTCGTCCGTGTCAAAGGGGACTTCCCATTCCTTCCATTCCTCTTTGGGCAACTGCCAGCGCCGGCGGTCGGCATCGGTGACAGCTTTCTTGCCTTCGCTTCGCTCCTTCGCAGCGAGCTTTGCGAGGAGTTTCTGACGGAGTGCGGGAGTCACCTTTTTCAGGGCCTTGTTCAGGGCATCGAGTTTCTCATCCTGGATGGGCTGATGTCTTGCAAAGATGGAATCGAAAGCCACATTCTGAGCGATGCTCTTGAGGGTGATGTGGGGGACGGTTTTGTAGATGAAGCCCTTTGCAGGATTCTTGGGGATCAGGGGACTTTCCCCCTCCCCTTTGTCCCCTCCCGCCAGGGGAGGGCGAGTCATTGGATGGGAGGGGCTGGGGGAGGGTGATTCTTCTTTGACCCGATAGAAGGGGAAAGAGGCAGTGAGCAGCCGTTGCCGTGCCAGCGCGAGCGCCACTCGACTGGTATCAATCGTGATCCAGCGCCTTCCCCATTGCTCAGCCACATAGGCTGTAGTTCCACTCCCGCAGGTGGGGTCCACAACTAGGTCGCCAGGGTCGGTCGTCATCAGAAGGCAGCGCTCTACGATGCTTGGGTTCGTCTCCACTACATACTTCTTGGTCTCAGTAAACCCTCCCCCTGTGTCATGCCAACTGTTTAGTATCGAAAAAAAGGGAGCGTCATCGAAGAAAAGTCTGAAGTATGCTCTGTCACCCAGTCGAAACAGTCTGTTAGCAAGCTTCAGTCTTTCCATCCCTTGTGGGTTCGTACGCCAACTCTTTCTTGCACGTGGGTAATATGTTTGTCCTTCAAACTCCAACGGATAGACGCAAGATGGGGTATAACCCGAAGATACTAAGTCAGATCGCTTAAAGACAGGGGATCTGGTGTTGATGTCAAGCGGATTATCAGCTTCCTCCTCCATCATGCGTCGCCATTCACCGCTCGGGAAGATAATGAATATGAACTCGTTGCTGCCCTGAACCGGTTTCATTTCATAAAGTTCATGGTATTTCATCTTCTCAGGCACACGGCAGTACCACAACAAGTAATCATACACTTTAGCCAAACCACTCGACCCCAGCGGCGTCATAGTCTTATAGTTTATTTGGGCAACAAAGCATTGAACCCCGAATACCTCATCAAGCAGTGCCCGAACACGGTGAACGTTCTCGTCTCCAATCTGGACGAATACACTCCCTGTATCCGCCAACAACTCCTTGCACAAGAAAAGTCGGTCCCGCAGATATGCAAGGTAGGAGTGAACGCCTAAAGTCCATGTATCACGATAAGCCTTCACCATCTCAGGTTCACGGGTGAGGTCGCTCTCCTTGTCCTTCACGTCCCGTCTGCCGATTTCAGGCTGGAAGTTGGAGGAGAACCTGATGCCGTACGGTGGGTCCATGTAGATCATCTGGACCTTGCCGGCCAAGTCTTCACGGCGGGCAAGGCTCGCCATGACCTGGAGCGAATCGCCCAGGATCATGCGGTTTGACCAGTCCACATCGTGCTGATAGAACTGCACCGCCTTCTGGTATTCCAGTTGGGGATCGGCAAAGAGGTTCCGCTGGACATCCTCCCTTGCAATCACCTTGAGAATGGCCTGCGTAGCGATGCGCTCATGGATGTGAAGAGCTACCGGGTCAACCTCAAAACCCTTCTTCTCTTGCTTGCCCGCCCACTCAAGCCACGGTTCATCTTTCCGCAGGGCCTCCGCAAGGAGTTCCGCTTCCTCCAGGGTCAAAGCGCGGGTCCGGGCCGTCTCCAGAAGTTCGGGTAAGTCGTCGGTCTTGCCGGTCTTGTCAAAACGCAGGATCGGGGGGAGGTGGGGATTGTAGGCGTACTGGATCTTTGGCTTTTCTCGAATCTTGCCCTGGGCAGCCAGTCCCGCGGGAGGGATGTTCTTTCTCTTTGCGTCCTCGTGGCGGTAATCCAATACCGTCTGCTCGGAGCCGGATTTCACCTTCTTTCTTGCCATAGGCCACCCCTCTAGTTACGGCAAGCTTGCCTCAGGTTTCTTGGGTGTTGACAAGGAACTGAAGAAACATAACAGATTTTCACAATATTCGCAAAAGCCTTGGGGAATTATTTGGGGGAAGGCGCCGGTTTTCTGATAAGCTGATACTTGTCGATAAATCGCTCTATCCTGAAGTACTGAAGGAGAGTGTGAAATGAGCCGATGTTCAGGGGATCATTCTCAAAACCGAAGAGGTGAGAGGGACAATGACAATCAGAGGAACCGAACCCGGGCTGAGACCAGTCCGCCATACTGCCTAAGGCTCCGGCCAAGTCGCACTCAAGATCGTCTTCCGACCTCACCGGAAGAGCAACGAGGAACTCAGAAACAGCCCTGAGAAAGTCGATGTGCCAGAAGAATTTTTTCCTGAGCCTTCGGTGTCTTTCAATTCTCCGGAAAAGATTCTTCCTGGCAGACCCGATATACGCATAAAAGCCACTCCGCAGCCGAACATGGCCGAGACTCCCTATCCTGAGCTCAGTGTCCGCAGGCAGCCTGAGAATAAGCAGGTAGCAGCCTCTATCTTGAAGCTCCTTTTCCAGGATTTGCCAAGGTATTCGAAGAAGCTTGGCTTCCGAAGACCTGAGGGATAAGTCCCTTCTCCATCGGACAGCCACGGGCAAGAAGACCACCCTTTCTCTTGCATCCAACATGGCCCTGGCAAATTCAAGGTCTGTGTGAAAATCGGGCAGGAAAAAGTCCGGCCGAGGCGAATGGATGAGGAACAACACAGCGCTGATCGAACGGGAGGTGGACATGTGGGCGAGTTCGCGAAGGTGTCTTGTTCCCCTGGAAGTGACGGCATCGGGAAACATCGCCACCCTTTTGCTGAAAAGAGTGCAGGATTTGACTTCCAAAAGGAGACGCCGGTTTCCTTTCTTTAGAAGGAAATCGAATCGGCTATGGCCTCTGGGAACTTCATTCTGAATCACTTCATATCCTTCAAGGCCGGGGATAGAATTCGTTTCAACGAGGTATCGAGCCACGTCATTTGTACGAAGGGTGTGCAGAACCACTCTCTCTCCTTCTCTTTCCACGGCCACGGCAGTGAAGCGAAGGTCGCGGGACGGATCTTTAACCCGCTCAACGTACACGGGAGCGCCTGGAAGGAGCAACTCCCACAGCCTGCCGGGGTTGGGCAAGAAAGCGCTCACGATCGTTCCGTTGAGGCTGCACGTGATGGTGAAACGATTGGGTCTTGAAATGAAGAGCGCTTTCTCCGTCTGTCCGAAGAACTCCAATCCATTTCCTCCAAACCATGAGGGAAGGAGACGGGGATATCAGCGGAAGGATTTCTCCATGTCGATCTGACTCTCATCATACCCCACCGCGTATTTTTTCCCATGAATCACGAGAAAGATGGTCTGCCCTTCTTTCCACGCGCGGTCACAGAGCAGTTGTTTCCCTTTCTTGAAATACACTGTTCCAGGCTTTGCGTCAGAAAATGGAGACGCCGCTTTAGGTCCCTCAAGGCCCGGTATCTTTTCGAAAGACCCAGGGGAAGGGGGACTCTCATGATCCCGGATGACGAGAATCTTGGTCACGGTTCTGCCTCTCATCTCTGCCTCGAATGATGGGGATGCACTGGGCAGCTCCGCCAGCTTCATTCGGACTGGTTTGAGGGTCTTGAGGTAGTTAACTGGCATCGCAAAGCCAAGATCTTTTTCCGATGCAATAAAGGCGGTGGCTATCCCGATCACCTCACCCCTCTGATTGAGTACAGGCCCACCGCTGGATCCTGGAGTTATGGGGGCAGTGATTTGGAGGAGTTGAATATCCCCTGCGTT
>JAHECH010000362.1 GCA_024641835.1 Deltaproteobacteria bacterium | reverse complement strand
AGAGGAAATGGCTACCGAAGAAGCCATGCGCTGTCTGCACTGTTCCATTTACGCAGAGAAGGAGACCTCAGAAGTCGCCGAAGTGCGGGGCACAGGCATTCGGATATCACCGGGAGCGTATGTCCATGTGCTTCCCATTGAAGCAGGCTTTGTGGGCGCGGATAATGTGGGTGTGCTGCTCGCAGAGGAGCCTTACAAAAAAGATGAGATTCAACTTATTATCGACATAGGAACCAACGGCGAATTAATCCTGGGTAACAAGATGCGGCTGATCTCGGCATCCTGTGCCACGGGGCCCGCCTTTGAGGGAGCACAGCTGAAGTTCGGAATGCGCGCTGCCCCAGGTGCCATCGAAAAAATCGAGATCGATCCAGAGACTAAGGAGGTCCGCTTCAAGGTCATCGGCGATGACCGCTGGAATGCGGGCTCTAATAAAGTGCGCGCCAAGGGGATCTGTGGTTCTGGAATCATCGACGCGATCCCTCAGCTATTCCTGGCTGGAATCATCGACAAAACAGGGAAGTTCCGAAAGGATCTCTCCACGCCTCGTCTTCGTGAAGTGGATGGTCAGAAGGAGTACGTTATCGCTTGGGCAAGTGAGACGTCCATCGGGAAAGAAGTTGTCGTTACGCAGGACGATATCCGGGCGATACAGCTGGGCAAGGCTGCCATGTACGCAGGGAGCAAAATCCTGATGGAAACCCTAGGCGTGGATAAAGTTGACAAGGTTGTTCTGGCGGGTGCCTTTGGAAGTTATATAGACAAGGTGTCGGCAGCGTTGCTCGGGATGTTTCCAGACTGTGAACCTGAAAAGGTTCAATCCGTGGGGAATGCCGCTGGTGACGGCGCACGCATCGCACTGCTTAATGTGGACAAGAGGAGAGAGGCGGATGAGTGGGCAAGACGGGTGGAATACATAGAGCTCACTGTGGCACCCAATTTTGAGAAGACGTTCGGTCAGTCCATGTGGCTGCCTCATATGAAAGACAAGTTTCCAAATCTGGAACATCTTTTCCCGAAAAAATAACCGCGAGCCCGGCAAGGCAAATACGGAAAAGGAGCGAAATGAATCATGAATCATAAACTGAGCGCCAAGGAAAGAGTGTTAAGATTTTTTGGGAAGCAAGAGATTGATCGAATTCCCGTTTTCAGTGGTTTTGGGAACGTAACGGTCCATGGGCTTGAGAAATATGGCTGGAAGTTCGCAGACATTCACGGGGATGCGCGGAAAATGGCAACCATGGCTGCCTCCACCTTCAAGTTGTTCGGTTTTGAGTGCGCCGTGGTCCCCTTCGACATGGGGGTCGAGGCCGAGGCACTGGGCGCCGGGGTGAACTTCTATACCCATCGCGACGACGTTGTCTATCCCACCATCACCGCTAAGGTCTCGGAAAAGGTCGAAGAACTTGACCTCAAAATACCGTCTGACCCGGCCAATGCGGGAAGAATCCCGCTCGTCACTGAGGCCATCCGCCTATTGAAGGAAGATATCGGTAATCAGCTGACTATAGGATCTTGGGTCTTGGGTCCCTACACCCTGGCTGGACAGTTGGTCGATATCGGGGATCTGGCCAAGATGGCGAGCAAGAAGAAGGATCTCGTAAACGACATCCTGGACACTCTTGGCGGAGTACTCATCAAGATTTCAAAGATTTACAGGGAGGCGGGTGCTGACTATATCACCGTCCGCGAGATGGGGGCCGGCCCTGACATCCTGAGCCCGCGTATGTTCAAAACTCTTATATTGCCCCATCTGGAAAAGATCTTCGCCGCCTTGGATTCGCCAAAAATCCTCCACATTTGTGGAGACACAAATACGATTGTTGAGGACATGGCCATTTGCGGTGCAGATGCCATAAGTGTTGATCAAAAGAACGACGTGACCGGATCTCGGAAGAAACTGGGACCTAACGTGTTCATCTTAGGGAACATCAACCCTTACGGGGTCCTTGTTTTGGGTAAGCCGCAGGACGTGGATAATGCTGTGAAGAACTGTATAGCAAACGGTGTTAACGCCGTTTGGCCTGGGTGCGATATCTTTCCCACCGCACCCTGGGAGAACATGGAGGCCCTCATGAGAGCGGTAGAGAAATACGGGCAGCTGACATCCTGTTGATTCGGGACTGGCAGGTTGTCAACCCTCTGGCCAAACCGCAAGTTGGCTGGAATTCATTCAAGCATTCCACATCACTGAAGCGCCATTTCTCCGCTAAGAGGAGGAGGTGCTTGCGACACTTGTTTGTAAGGTTACCCATGCCCATCCGGAGGTGATAAAGGGGGCCTCCGCCGTCATCGAGATGGAGGGAATCAAACATCCTTTTGCCAAGGCTGTTCAAGCCAGAAAAGGCATCGAATTCTGAATCAGACTTCAGAGAGGGCGGTATGTCAGCAGCTTATGACCCGCTCTCGGAAGGACGCCAAAGATTAAAGTCAACACGGGTACAGGGGATTACGGCAAGACGAGCCTCTTCAGCGGTGAGCGGATTAGCAAAAGCGACGAGAGGATAGAGACGCTCGGAGACGTGGATGAACTCAATGCCGTCCTCGGAATGCTCTGCTCCATGTTGTCTAAGGAAGTTTCGGGCTCCATTGCTGAGATCCAATGGATTCAATCCATCCTTTTCCAAGTTGGCGCTCTCCTATCCGCTACGCCTGGTTCTCCTTCGTTTGTTTCTTTGAAGGCGATCCATGAGGAGCAAATCAAGTACCTAGAAGCAGCCATCGACCGGATGGACAGAGAACTCCCTGAACTCAGGCTATTCATCCTTCCAGGAGGTCACTCATTCGCAGCATGGGCCCATGTGGCCCGAGCGGTTTGCCGAAGGACGGAAAGGCGTGCGGTCCATCTGTTCTCTGAAGCGAAAGCAGGGGAAGATAAGGAGAAACTCAGGGGTGTCGTGGTTTTTCTAAACCGACTTTCTGACTATCTCTTTGTTTTCGCCCGGTACTGCAATCACGTGTATCGGGTGGAGGAGAAAGTCTGGAGCGAATGAACCCGGCCCCGCAAAGTCAAGCCCCTACTCCTCTATTGCGCGCACCACTTCGGGACCGGCGCTGGCTTTCGGGCAAAGCCTTTGAAATAGCTTTGGCGAAACCCCCATCTTTTCACTTCACCCCCGGCCAACGGATATGTTTATCCCATGAAGGCAGAGAAAGAGATTATTCTCTCATTTCTGCGCCTGATGATGACGTTCTTACTCTTTGTATCAGGTACGTGAAAGAGGGCCGGGTCTCTCCTTTCCTTGCGATGGCACCAGTGGGAACCAGTCTCAGCTTCACGGGCCCCCGCGGTTATTTCACGTACAAGCCATCCCCTAGACGTGCGATTTTTGTCGCCACCGGCACAGGCATTGCGCCGTTTGTCTCCATGTCGCGCTCTGGCCTGAGGGGATTTACACTGCTTCACGGAGCGCGCAGCGAGAGAGAGCTCTATTACGAGGCATTATTCCGTTCTGTCTCTGGATCCTACATTCCTTGCATCACAGAGAGCTCTGAAGGAGAAGACCTCTTCCATGGAAGGGTTACGGACTATCTCAATTCCATGATGCCTCGAGAGGACTACGATTTCTATCTCTGCGGAAGGGGGGAGATGATAAGGGATGTAACTCTCCTTGTGGATGCCCATTTCCCTGGCTCTCTGGTATACGCAGAGACCTTTTATTGATCCCTACCCTGACCTTGCCTCATCCGATTCCTTTCCCAGCTCGTTTTTAATCAAACGTTCAGGGTGGGTATAGACATTCATGCGGCCGCCCCGCAGGTAGCCGATCAGGGTGAGTCCCCGATCATGAGCGAGATGAACCGCCAGGGAGGTGGGCGCTGATACGGTGGCTACTATGGGGATACCCAAACGGATGGCTTTGACCGCCATTTCATAGCTCGCCCTGCCTGAAGCGACGAGGATTTTGTCCTGCAGAGGGATTCGACGCAGAAGGCAATATCCTGTCACTTTGTCTACGGCATTATGGCGGCCGATGTCTTCGGCGAGATGCACAGGATGGCCTGTAGCATCGAAAAGAACCGCGGCATGCGTACCTCCAGTCTGGTGATAAACCGTTTGAAGCGAACGCATGGATTTGCCCAGCTTAAGGATGAGAGCAGCTTCTGCAAAAAAGCCCTGAGGGAGAAGGGGAAGGTTCTCGCTCATGGCTGATACATCCGCAGCACCACATCCTGAGCGTATAAGCCGAACCACATCCTGCTCGCCCCTGCGAAGAAAACCCCCTTCCACCACCTTCAGTTCAACCCTGTTGCGGGAGCCAAATTCGCCCTCACCTTCTCCAGGGGCAGGCATGCCCTGGCCGCAATGGTGAATGAGGAGTATGTCCTTCGGCCCCCGGAGATACCCTTCACTCATGCAGAACCCAACGGCTAGTTCTTTCTCATAGCCGGGCAGACGCATGAGAACAGCAAGCCTCTCGCCGTTGACGACAATCTCCAGAGGCTCCTCCATCACCACAGGGTCCTCCACCTGCTCAGATCTATCATGGTAGATGCGCTCAATCTGCCAGCTTATACTCGGGCTTTCGCCTTCTGGTGCGGATGCAGATCCGTTCACGAACATTTCCCTCTCTTCCTTGAGATCAAGTGGTCTGATTCAGATGATTCACGGTATGCAAAAGCTAGTGCTTGATAAGAACCTCAGTGCTTTTTTATCCTGCTTTGGAGTTGCGGTCTCCTTTCACTGGGAGGAGGCATCCATCGATGCATTTCTCCTCACATTCACCGTCGCAGGGTTCAGTGTGAATCGTCACGCTTGTACCTGGAAACTGCTTTTCGATGGCGTCAGCGATTTGTTCCGTAATGCGGTGGGAATCCTCCACAGTCATTTCGGGGTCCACTTTGATATGAAATTCCACAAAGCGGAAACCGCCCGCCTTGCGGGTGCGCAAATCATGAAATCCATGGATATCTCTTCCATGGCTCCTGATCAACTCATGAATCCAATATTCTTCGTCTTCAGGAAGCCTAACGTCCAATAAATCACGGGCCGACTTGATAGTGAGGTCATATGCTGCTTTGATGATGAGGAGGGCCACGGCAATGGCCGCAACAGGGTCCATCCAGTCAAAATGAATGCCCTTGAAAACCGCTTCTCCCATCCAGATCAGGATGAGGCTGGCCGTGACACCGGCGGAAGTGTAGACATCGGTTCGGAGATGCCACGCGTCTGCCAGGAGCGCGACGGAGTCCGTTTCTTTTCCAACTTTGAAAAGTAGTCGAGAAACAACCGTGTTGACGATAGCGGAAAAAAGCATCACCCCAATCCCCCAGCCAAGGATTTCGACGGGCGTCGGGTGT
>JAHECH010000361.1 GCA_024641835.1 Deltaproteobacteria bacterium | reverse complement strand
GAGAAGTGAGAAAATACGCGGACCCTCCCCGAGAAGATCGATGTAGCCTTGTACGTGTGGAACGCTGTAACCAGGAGGAGCCATGCTGGCTACGACAAAGGTCTGTAAGGTTCCTTGATCACTCAATGGAACCTGTTTGATGGAACGGCCATCGAGGCAGCGGGGGCAGTTTCTCCTTGAAGGAAAGTAGACCTGGCCGCACTGGGAACATCTGCTCCCGAGGAGATGGAGGTCTTCTAGATTCTTGCCCGTGAGCGTCCCAGGCACTTCCGGCACCCATGATGCGTCCACTTTGACAATTTCGTTGATATAACGAACCATTTCTTTCACTTCAGAACCGGGGGGAAAGATAGCCCCCACCCCCAATGCTCGAAGCTGACCATAATCCTCTTCCGGGACGATCCCGCCGAGGATAACGGGGATATCTAAGGCGCTTAGCGCTTCCAGCTCTTTCCGCAATTTCTTCATGATGGCCAGGTGGGCTCCTACCATGGAGGAGATTCCAATCACATCAACATCTTCTTCGACAGCTGTTCTGGCCACCCCAGCAGGGGTCTGCCGGATACCCGTGTAAATGACCTCCATCCCGGCATCACGAAGACCATGGGAGACCACCTGAGCCCCTCGACTATGTCCATCAAGCCCAATTTTGCCTATTAACACGCGGGGTATTCGCTCCGTTCTTTTCATATCCATGCCGCCCCCTCTTGATAAACTCCCCAAATTTTGCCTAGAACCTGGCACATCTCTCCAATCGTGACGTACGCTCGGACACAATCGATCAATGCCGGAACCGAATTTTTCCCGAGGCGAACGTCCTGATCAAGTCGAGTAAGACATCTTTCAACCTTTTCATTGTCGCGCTCGGATTTGAGACGATGAAGCTTCTGAATGACTCTTTTTTGCACCCCCTCGTCCACTTTGAAACACTCAATTTTGATCTTCTCTTTTTCTTCCTTGAATCGGTTTAAACCAACGATCACCCGTTCGCCTTTCTCACTTTCTTGTTGATATTCAGCTGCAGCCTTGCGGATGAGCGTCTGATAGAACCCGTCTTCGATCGCCTTCTGGGCACCTCCTTTTTGGCTGATCTCATCCATCAACTTTAGAGCCCTTGTTTCGAGCTCATTTGTTAAAGATTCGATATAATAAGAGCCCCCCAAAGGATCCACCACATTGGGAATCCCTGTCTCATGGGCCAGGATATGTTGAGTCATCAAAGCAACGTGAGCAGCCTCCTGGGTCGGGAGGGATAGGACTTCATCCATGGCATTGGCCGAAAGGCTCTGAGCTCCTCCTAAGATGGCAGCGAGGCATTCGATCGTGACCCGTACAATATTGTTGAGAGGTTGTTGGGCGGTCATGGTGTAGCCCGTGGTGTAGACTCGAATGAAGCACCTCAAACTTTCCGGTTTTTTGGCATGGTATCGATCTCTCAGGAGTCGAGCCCACATCCGCCGAAAGGCTCTGTATTTGCCGATCTCCTCAAATAGGTCCATAGGAACGGAGAGTTGACATTCCATAGAAGGAGCGAATTCGTCCACATCCAACCCTCGGCTGACCGCTTCGTCAATATAAGCGCGAGCGTTAGACAGAGTAAAAGCAATTTCCTGATCCGCCGTTGCCCCACCCTGTCTCATGTGGGAACCACAGACCACGATAGGCTTGAAACGTGGATAGTGGAGAGTGCAGCATTCAACGGCGTCAATGGAGAACTTTAAAGAGGGGGAGGGTGGAAAGATATAGGCTCCTCTTGCCACAAATTCCTTTAGCACATCGTTTTGCAACACTACGGTATATTGACTGGGATCTAGCCCCTGTTTCTCACCTAAAACGAGGAAGAGGGCCAACATGATCGGGCCGATGGCATTGGCTGTGGTAAAGATCTGGCGAGGCTGATTGAGGGAGATACCGTTAAAGATCTCTTCCATATCCATGAGAGAATTGATGGCCACACCTGCCTTCCCCACCTCTCCGTCGGCCAACTCGTCGTCCGACTCTATTCCCAACTGCGTTGGCAGATCTAAGGCGAGCGCCAAGGCAGTTTGTCCTTTGGAGAGAAGGTATTTGAACCGTTCGTTTGTGGCCTCTGGATTCCCAAAACCAGAATACTGCCCCATGATCCAGAAATCAGCTCGATACATGGCCGGATAGATTCCGCGAGTATAAGGAAACTGGCCAGGAAGGCCCAGATCCCTCGCGGGATCAAACCCAGCCTTTAGGAGGTCGCCCTGATCATACTCATCGCCTAACTCGATTTTGGAATTAGAATAATAAATGGGTTTTCTGCGTCCCCTAGTTTTGTAGTCGATGTCTACTAATTTTTCCCATTCGTCGTTTTTCATTTCACCGTTCCTCGCCGATCCATGTTATTTTCGCTCAAGACCTCAAACAGGGTTTCAGCTGAATCGGCCAAACCGGAAACCTCCAGGATCCCTTCAATCCGATCCATACTCTTTTTAGACAAGAATGCTCCTGCAGCGTCGCGAAATTTTTCTTTGGTGATGGACAAGGGAAGAGGATTTTCTGGCTCCCCTCCGGGATGGCTTACCTTTCCGCGAAGAAGTTTCCCTTCATTCAAATCAATTTGTACAACGGACCCCCTTTGGCTTGGATATCGGCTCTCTATCTCCGAATCGATATCAACCTTTATCTTTTTCATGATCATAAGAATTTGCTGATTGCTGAAATGTCTCTCATCAAAGGCATCCCAATCACTTCTACCCAATATGATCCTGGCAGCCAAGGCATACGGAATATTGAAATAAGCATCTCCCCGTTCGTTTAGTGAATCAATTTCTGTCTCCACAGCAATTTTGTAAGTTCGAGCCTGGATCCCTCTAACTTGGTAAGGGTCGATCTTATTCTCTTTCAGAATCTCGGCTAAGGCATCGATTGAGGGATGCACATGCCGACAACCAGGATAGGGTTTCAAATAACTACCTTTGATAGCGTATTTATATTCAAGAGGTTTATCGACGGCAGGAGTGGGCGTCTTTCCTAGATATGCAGGAAAGAACCCCTCTTCAATGATCAGAGGATATCCTGAGTGGCCGCCCCCAGCCATCATGGCAGCGATTAGACCACTACGAACGGACAAGGCAACTTGGAGAGGCTGTGTTCCACCGCTCCGAAAAGAAGACATCAATCCTGCACTGCCGAGGGCAGCCAGGCAGAGGGCATTTTGAGTTTTCAGTAAATCATACCCCAAAAGTAAGGATGCTGTTGCCGCAGCACCAAAAGGGGCCGTAATCGCTGTAGGATGAAAACCTCTCCTTGTAAATTCGGGGTTACCGCTTCTGGCTAACCGGACCATGACCTCATATCCCGCAATGGCTGCCTTATCCATGGCATCCCAACTTTTCCCTTCACAGAAGGCAATGATCGTCGGTATGACCGCGGCTGCGGGATGACAAGCCCCTTCCCGAGAGCCATCTTCAAAAACAGAGGCATTGATAGCAAATGCCCAGAGCATACCCGCATCCAAAGTGTTAATTCTCTCCAGACCACATCCCGGCCAAACACGACCTTTGGAAACTTTTGGGCAAGACCGGATGAGATTGTGAAAGACTTTGCTTCTGCATCCGATAAATGCTGCGGCAATTGCATCGAGCATGTGTTGGCGAACGATCACCCGATCCGCTTCTAAAAGGCGTGACGATCCAACCTGATCAACAAGGTTCGCTAGATAGTGGGCGATTCCGGGGTGATATTCAGCGGCCATAGAAGCCTGTGTTCTTTGCTTTGAACTGCCTTCTAACCGAAAATCGAAGAAAAAATATACTCTTTTCCAGCCCTGATATGTTGTTTCACTAACTGTTTGGTTTTCTTTACATCCCTCAAACGAATGGCATCAAATATTTCATCATGCTCCAACACAACCTTACGCGCCCTGCCTGCACGTAGCCCTTCTATACGATGGCGCAGGAAAATTCTCTGATATACTTCCCGAAAATAATCTGTCAAATACGGATTTTCAGCCATATGGACATAGCAGGCGTGAAATTCCTGATCGAGGATAAATCTTCCTCTACTTACATTTTCGAAGACTGCGTTTTCATATTGACTTTTCTGGCTCTTCAGGAGATCAAGTTTTTCTGAAGTGAGTTTTCGAATGGCTTTTTCGATTGAGCCCAATTCGATCAATTCCCTGACCTCATAAAGGGCTTCGCCCTCCTCCAGAGTTATCTGGTGAACAGAGTATCCTTGATTGGGTACAAAATCTAGAAACCCTTCATAGGCCAAAATGCTGAGGGCGTTATTTACCGGAGTCCGACTGACTCCCAGTCTCTTTGCCAAATCAATAAATATCAGCCTTTGGCCTGGAATGAGGTCATAATTTAGCATCATCTCCTTGATCCTTCGGTAAGCCATCTGGGTAAGATTCTTGTCGGTGTTTAAAATGGCTTGAACTTTTTCATTTTTTTTATCAGCCATCTGAGATCACTCTCCTAGAATACATTTTGAATTCTTATGAAATATTGCATACAATATTACATTAAAGATTTTATTGTCAAGCCCTTCGTTATTAACTTGGTCTAACCTTGGTTTATGCGCTATGTGGAGGAATAGATTGGGGATATGATTTTGGGCGAATGGACTTCCCCGTTATTGAATTCCTTAGAATATCTCTAAAACCAAAAACATGAACTTTAGAGTCTATTCGTTTATCGTATGAAGGGCCACTGCCCTTTCAGCAATAGTGTCGTTTTGTTTTGATACTGGCAGCATCAGACCCGACATCCGATTCAGTGAGGGCAAAGGCCCCAATTTTCTCTCCCCTTATCGCTGGCAAAAGAATACGTTCCTTGAGCTCCTGGGAACCGAACTGGTAGATAGGAACCGTGGCCAGGCCTCCTGGAACCATGACCCCCGCAGCGATTCCTGCGCAGATCCGGTTGAACTCTTCGCCGAGAATGCATTCTGAAACCTTGCCAGCCCCTCCTCCCCCCATCTCCAGAGGGTACCGGATACAGAGCAAACCCAATTCTCCCATCTGTTGTTCTTCAGTTACTACTGGGAGCATCAAATTGTTTGCGTGGTATAACTACGCGGGGCATGGGGGTTTTCTGAAGTGACTGGCGGGAGGCCGCTGTCCTTTTCGTGACTTATCCGTGGGGGAAGCCGCAGCCCTGAGCCTGTCGAAGGGAATGCGGAGGGGGCAGAACTCCCCCATGGATAAGTCACTGAAAAGACTAGCCCGCCTCAGTTATTGCCAAATGGCATGTCAAGAGGAAACTTGTTCCTGGTTAATGATGTTGAGATACTGAACGATAACATGTTTTGCGATCTGGGTTGTTAAGTGAATAAAGTCCACA
>JAHECH010000360.1:2024-5333 GCA_024641835.1 Deltaproteobacteria bacterium | reverse complement strand
GTAGCGCCGAGGGGTGAGCCTGCCATTGGCAAGGTCTGATGACTTTAGCAAAGGATATACATAGGTTGGTTCAAGTTCAACGCGCTCACCGATCCTGTTGATAAGAGTGGTACCCTCTCTTTTGAACTCCATCACAGAGACAGCATCGTGCTTTACTCCGGATCGCCATGTATAATAGGCAAGCCCATCGAGGTCTCTTAGGCGGTTGTACTCATCCATGTCCGCCACGAGCTCCCTACCTATAAGACCAAACGTGGATAATTTATGGTTGAAGGACACGTCCGAGTAAACCCCCGCCGTGGGAGATAGTTCCGGGACGCCTGTGTGGACAACGAGGAGACATGCGTCAACTGATACGCCGAAGTGCGCGGCTGCGTCTATCTGATGGATGCTGGCCCGACCTATGTTGAAGCGGTTTACCCATCCATGGCGTAGCACTTTGCGTGCGGCGGCAGTCTTGCATAGCATGGCAAGACAACCGCGTTGACCGTCGAGAGATTCGATAAGTTTGATTAACATCCATTCAGAAATGTCGAAGTTAGCCTTGCCTGTCTTGGCCGCAAAACCGGAATAGTTTTGAAAGTTTGTTTTCCCGGGAAGATTGTCACTCCCAAGCGCCCCAAGAGCGGCGTTTGTTACCCACGGGGGATTCCCGATCACAAGGATCTCTCCCCGAAACGATGCGAAGAATTCCTTCCAATGAAAGGTGAAAAAATCCTCTTGGGCCACTTGGCAACGAATCCCCTTGAGATCGCGCAGGGCCTCTCGCAGGGCAGAGACGTAATCGGTTCTGATGTCGAATGCGAACACTTGACGGACGCCATGGAATCCTTTGACTCCCGCCAGGACAAAACCGCCCCGCCCACATGTCGGTTCCACAATAACCCGTGGACAAACACCCGTATCGCGTAGGAAGGCCACGATGGAATCGGCCAGTTCCGGAGGCGTCTGAAAATCCCCGTATTCGATTTTGGCTTTTGATCTCATCACACTAACCGCTGAACGCCACCGACTTTACCCGCCTGCTCCATCACTCTGGGGTACTGAAGTCGCCAGGGAAGTGCATTTCCCCGCGCTCCCCTACTGACATTGTCAGGACTCATCCTTCTCAGCCTCGTCGCCCTGCCCGCGGCAGCCACTTGCCAGTCCTCCCCACATATTCCCGGTATGCTTCTCCGAATCTCGCTTCTAACAACTTCTCTTCGTAGCTCGCGATATAGTTGTAAAAGACAAAGATCGGAATCAATAGCGCAAGTGAAAGAAGGGACAGCGATGATATCGCTGTCCCGACGTAGGCCATTAGAGCCGCCAGGTACAGGGGGTGTCGCACATAGCGAAAAGGGCCAGTGTCGACCACATCATTGGGTCGTTTCTTTCCGGTGATGACTGGGTGTCCCGTCCACACAAGAATCAGCGTAATCAATAGTGCTAAACCCAACAGCGCCATGCGGATAGGGTTCGGTACCCAATCTGCTAAGAACGTCGACCAATGAAGAAAGAACGAATCTCCCACCCATACGACCAGAAACAAAGCGACCAACATCAACTGTCCAACATCGCCAGAAGGATGCTCTCCTCTTTTCTCTTTCATGTTTGCCTCTGATAGGGCTTAGGTGGCTATCCGAGTGTGCCGAGCAGTTTCAATCTTCTGGCCCAGGACTTATGAGTCCAGCCCTTAATCAATGTGCTTTGCAGTAGCACCTCTGGTTCGGCGATCCGGTGGAGCCGATGGTGTACGCCCGGCATGGGCGTGAACTTATGTGGTTGGGGACGCTGCTAGCTTTTTAACTTGCTGTCTTTTTGCGTTAGGTGAGTTAAGAAGTGAACAGCGTCACCTTTCATTACACACATGCATATGCTTTGAAACTGAGTGAATTGCGTTGAGGATTGGTTTCCGGTTGGACGGAGGTTAGCCGCGCCAACCGCCGTCCCTCCAGAAAAAGCAACGCATGCTGCTCGGCGTCGGCTAGGCTGACTTGCTATCCATTTGAACCCCGAATATCCAGGGCTATACTTAGAGCCCTATTAAGCTCTTCCGTTTTTTGAGGAGAAAGCGATCCAACAAAGTTGGCCAGAAGCGACTTAGGCAAACTCACAAGCTCATCACAGTGAACACTGCTATCGTGCTTCAATCCCTCATTCGCCCCAACCATGACTTGAGTGGAAAGGCCGTCATGAGTGGAATAAACCGGGGCGCAAATGACTGTGGAAAAGCGAGAATCGATGAGAACTTGGCGGCTTACAACAACAAAAACTCTAGATTTTTTGGGATCCTTGGCAGAAGGGTTAGCAACACGATACAATTCACCGCGTTTCACAGATCGACCTGATAGGTAAGAACATCCGCTGCTTCTCGGTTTAGATAATCCGCATGCTGATTGATGATCTCAAGGTCTCTGGCATCCTGCTGCCTACGAATCAGTTGCCTGATAAAAACCCGGACAGCTTCCTCGATAAACTCGGATCGGTTATTATACTCCCTCGCGTATTCATCAATCGCTTTCAACAAGTCCGCGGATAAGCTTATAGATGTCTTGATTTTCATACTACAAACATACTCCAGAAAGAATACCTTGTCAAGAGGCGTCTTATGGTCCAGATATCACGCCGGATTTCGTGATTCCCCAACTTGATATTAGTTGTGCGTAATGATGAACAGACAGCAGGATAAATCATATGCTCAGTGTGCCAGCTCAGGTTGTTTCCCGGTTTCCATGGTGTGTTAGAAAGGGATTTGCCAAAAGGGGGGATTTTGTACTATAAGTCCTCCGGGATCGTGGGAGAAGGCCGTGTCTCACAGGCATGGGAAAAAACTATCCGCGGCAGGGAGGGAGCTTATGACAGAGAGAGACAAGATCATTGAAATGCTCGCCAAGGTGGATGATCATTTCGCTTTGGACCTTTACAAGAAGGTCTATCACGTCACTGACAAGGAAATCGCTGAGAAGAAAAAAACGATGAAGCCCCGTGGAAAGGCGAAAAAGGCGTAGTTCTTCAATTGAATTCTCCGGTCACAATGATCTCAATACGCTCCGCTAATGATCCTGCCTCAATCCGCGAACCGATGGAAGGGGTTTCTGAAAGGCTCAGGGATTTGATCTGCTTCATGATGTCAGGAACCCTGGAAAGAGGGACGGGGCATGCGGTCTTGACAGGGAGCATTCTCACCCCTTTGGGCGTTTCGCATCGCACCGTGGTGGTGATGACCCTGAGGGGCATGACCATTTCCTGGCGGGCAAAGGCCTCGCCTTTTGGGCATCGCGAGCCGTTCACCTCCGCACCATCGGTTTCGAGCTCACAACAGGCGGG
>JAHECH010000360.1:0-1924 GCA_024641835.1 Deltaproteobacteria bacterium | reverse complement strand
GCACCGTGGTGGTGATGACCCTGAGGGGCATGACCATTTCCTGGCGGGCAAAGGCCTCGCCTTTTGGGCATCGCGAGCCGTTCACCTCCGCACCATCGGTTTCGAGCTCACAACAGGCGGGACAAACGATACAGGTAAATCGTCTCGCTTTGTTCATGTCCAAAGGCTTTTCTGCTTTTCGCCTGGATTTCTTTTTTTCCTTGGTTGCCATGCTATACTTTATCCTTTCTCAAAATACCTGACCCTGTGCGACAAGTCACAGGCCGTCGAGCCTGCTTTAAGAATGAAACGGTCGGAAGCCTGCCTTTACGGCTCGGATATTTACCTTCTTCCAAGTGACCTTCCGAATTTTTCCCCGTCTTTGGTTACCCCGTCGACAAGATCATGGACATAGTCCGCATTGCCTACAACATAAATTCCGTTTCCCGGTTCAACGCCTGCATCGATCAGGAGATCCCTTTCAGGGATGAGGCCGACGGAGAACAATAACGTATCGCAAGGGAGGACATGCTCTTTTCCTGACGCATTATCCCGATAACGGATCGCTTCGACCCTGTCCTTTCCCATGATCTGCAGCGTTTCGTGCTGGAGATAGAGAGGAATGCCGAAGTCATCGAGGCACTGAATCTTGTTTCTGATCAAACCAGATAGATGATCCAGGATCTCCAGAACCGCATGTACCTTCGCTCCTTCGAGGGTCATTCGCCTTGCCATGATCAGGCCGATATCTCCGGACCCGATGACAACCACATTCCTGCCAGGCCGGATGCCGTGGATATTCACCATCTCCTGAGCCAGTCCTGCAGTGAAAATGCCGGATGGACGGGTACCGGCGATGGTGAGCATCTCCCGCGTCCTTTCACGGCAGCCGGTGGCGAGAACAACGTTTTCCGCAGAAACGGTGAACTCACCGGCAGGTGAAACGAAAGTCACTTGCTTCTCTGCCGTGAGCTTGTGGACAAAACTGGCCGCCTTGACCTCCGTGCCGGACTGGTGAAAGGTCTTCAAGTAGCGCGCTGCGTACTCTGTTCCGGTGAGTTCCTCCTTGTAGTACCTCAGCCCGAACCCGAGATGAATGCACTGATTGAGAATGCCTCCAAGCCTCGGGTGCCTTTCAAGGAGAAGGATTTTTTTCAGGCCGGCAGCAGAAGCTCCCACTGCAACAGCGAGGCCCGCAGGACCCCCTCCGACGATGATGACATCATAGTGATCATGGTTCATACGCCTTGACCAACTCCGATCCCTTCCCTCTTTTTGTGATCGCTTCGTAGGGGATATGCAGCTCTTCGGCCATGATGGTCATAATCTTCATGGTGCAGAAGGAACCGTGACAGCGCCCCATCTGAGAGCGGGTGCGGAACTTGATGCCATCAAGGGTGCGCGCTCCCCTTCTTATCGCTTCCTTGATTTCTTTCTTGGTCACCAACTCGCAGCGGCAGACCACCTCCCCATATTCCGGGTCTTCTCTGATGAGTTCATTTCTTTCCCCATGACTGAGCTCTCGGAATCGAGGAATGCCGTGCCTCTTCGCAATATGGTCTTTCTTGGGTACGAAGTTCACCTTGTCTGAGAGCATTTTCACAATGTACTCAGCAATGGCAGGGGCTGCGGTAAGGCCAGGAGACTGAAGGCCCACAAGGTTGATGAAGCCTTCCAGGTCTTCCCGGATGTAGAAGTCACCCTCCTTGGTAGTGGGTCTCAAGCCCGCAAAAGAAGCCATGATCTGGTCTCCCCTCAAAGAAGGGATCAATCGCCGGGTGCTTGCAAGAACTCTCTCTTTTCCCGTTTTGCTGGTTGAGACATCTTCCCGATCGTGAATCTCCTCTGCCGTCGGTCCGATCATGGTATTTCCGTCAGCCGTGGGAATGACAAGAACCCCTTTGGTCGTCTTTTGAGGCAGGGGAAATATCACCCTCCGCGTCAG
>JAHECH010000359.1 GCA_024641835.1 Deltaproteobacteria bacterium | reverse complement strand
AACAGCGAAACTGCGATGGATTCTGCATGACCTTCCCATCCGGGACCTCATCTCAGAGCAAGATCTCTTGAAAGCTCTTGACAAGGTTTGCCATGATCTCAGCGAGAACGAAGCAGGGTGCCCTGCCATCGTTCGACTTATTCTCTCCGGCAGCGGACCTCTTTTCGGCTTTCTACGAAAACCGAACACCTTAACTGATCTTCTTGAGATCGCTCATGAGACTGGAATGTCCTACTCTCCCTTTGTGTGGGTGGAACAGATTGAAACGAGCATCAGCCCTCAGCTGGATATGGACCTGTTGAAACAGGGAAGTGATTTTGTAGGGGAGCTGCTTCGCTGCTCCGGGGAGCTCGCGGAGAGCCCGGGATTCGAGGAGACCATGAGAGAGGAGCTTTCCTCCTTGTTTGATGACCCGAAGGTCCGGCGATTCTTCGAGATTCCCAATACCCGGGAACTGAAGGATCTGCTCAAACAAGCAGAAGGGATTTGCGCTGAGGGTTTGCAGGACGAGGAAGGGGATTGAAAGTCACCGGATTCTACATCAGCGGATTTGGGCTTTTTCGCGACCTGAAGGTGGGAGGGCTGAGCCAGGGTCTGAGCCTATTCCTTGGGGAGAACGAATCAGGGAAGAGCACGCTGTTAGGCTTTCTGAGAGGGATCCTCTTTGGCTTTCCCGACGGAAGAAGCAATGAAAATCCCTATGCTCCTCTGGCGGGGGGAAAGCACGGAGGAAACATAGTTATAGAGACAGGGAATGGCGAATCCTGCGTCATAGAGCGTTATCCCGGTCCGGGGGGCGGCAGGGTAAACGTTTTCAAGCCGGATCAGAGTCGGGGGGATAAAGCATTCCTCGCAAGTCTCTTGGGAATGGCTACCAGAACGCTTTTCAAGAATGTATTCGGCTTCAGCCTTGCGGAACTCCAGAATTTTGAGACCCTCCACACCGACGCAGTCAGACAAGCCCTTTTCAGCGCTGGAGCGGGAATAGACCCCACCAGGCTGTCAAGGCTGCGAGCCCTTCTGGAAAAAGAGGAGGGTGAGCTGTTCAAGCCCGGGGGCATAAAACCAAAGGTCAATGAGATCGTGTCCAGGCTCATGGCGATCCAGAAGGAAAAAAGGAGCCTTCAGGACTCTATCGGGCAATACGACCACGCAAGGACCCGGCTTTCATCCCTCGGTGAAGAGATCAGAGACCTGGAAGAAAGACGGCAGCATCTCTTGGCGGAGGGCAGAGAAAAGGAGCAGTGGATGAATGTCTGGCCTGACTGGGTCAGCTTCTCCTTTGCCCGGAAAAAGCTGGAGGCGATTGAGCCTGTGGATTCTTTTCCGGCAGAGGGGCTCAGCCGCTATGAAGGTTTCCGGGTTCGGCTCCGAGATGCGCAACAGGAACTGTGGGAAAAGGAACAGGAACTGAAACGGCAGGAAAGCTCTTTGTCTGAACTCAAGGTTGATCTCAGCATTCTGGAGCATGGAGCGCTCATAAGAAAGATTCAGAAAGAGCAGGGACACTTTGGAGCAGCGGCAAATGAAGCGTCGTCGCTGAGGGAAGAAGTGGTGAGCGAGGAGAGGAGACTGCTTGAAGACCTGAACCGTCTGGGCAGTTCCTGGGGAGAAGAGAAACTCCTCGCCTTTGACCTGTCGATTGAGATCCGGGAGGAGATGAGACGGTATCGGGAAACTCTTCGACAGGCGGAGTTTGAAAAGCGGGCAAAGGCTGAATCCTTTGCAAAAGCCCTTACCGGCAAGAGAGAATTTGAACAAATCCTGAAGAGATCCCCAGGGCCCCCGAATAAAGATCCGGAAAGCCTGGGGCAGATGATAAGAACCTGTCGAGCCCTGAGGGATTTCGAGTCAAAGTACCAGGTTCTGGAGAGTCATCTCGAAAATCTAGGTGACCGAATCGATGATCTGAGGCAGCAAAAGGAGAGTCTGGAATCGGTTCAAAAGCTCGGCAGGTCATCATTCCCTCTCTGGCCCGTTCCTGGAATCGTCGCTGGAGGTCTCCTCTTCCTGATCGGCTCCTGGGCGTATCACAGGATATATCTCGGGATGTCCGTTGCAGGTTTCAGTCTCGCGGTGGCATTTGTCTTCTGGCTGATCTTCATAGGAGAGAAGAAGAAAGAACAAGTCAGGCTCCGGGAACAGGAAGCGCGGATTCACCAGCTCACCTCGAGTCTGGCAGAACTGGAACAAAGATCTGAAGGGATCACGGGTGATATGGAAGAGATCCAGGGGCGGAGAAATGCTGCAATGAAGCTGCTCGGTCTTGAGAAAATTCCAACAGGCGAGGCGCTGGGCCGGATCGAGGATGATCTTGCCAGGCAGGGGAGGCAATTGGAGCAGTGGAACAGAGCGAAGGAAGACCTGAGAGAGGCGAATGAAAGGCATGATGAGGCCCTTCGCCGGTTGAGGGAGGCCGAGTCGACTGCCGAGCTTGCAAACGAAGGCTGGCAAGCGTGGCTGGAGAAACTGGGCTTAAGCGGGTCCCTTTCACCGGATGGAGCCCTGGAGACCCTCTCCGTGGTGCAAGGGTTAAGAGAGCAGATGGCCCACCTGAAAAGGCTGAGATCCCGCCTGAAAGTTTTGGAGGAGGCAAGAGACGAGTACCTTCACCTTGTGAACAGGATCCTCGTTTTCCGAGACCGAAAGAAGCTTGAAAAAGAAAATGATGTTGAGATTGTCGTACACGACCTGATCCGGGAATTTGCTGAGGCAGAGGAGGCATCCCATAAGAGGCCCCTGATCGAGAAGGAGGTCCAGGCAAGCGGGGAATCCATACGGCGCATCCAAAAACAGATTTATGCCATGGGAAAAGACACTGAGGCCCTTATGGATTCTGCGGGCGCCAAAGACGAAGAAGAATTCAGGAAGAGAGCGCTGAGCTACGAGAGCAGGAGGCAATGTCAGAAAGAGATAGAGAAGTATGAGGAACATCTGATGCGCTTCGCTGCCGCTCACGGGGGAAGGGAAAAGGTCACTGAAATTCTCTCGGCCATGAACCTGGATGAGATGGAAAAAGACAAGGCCCGTGCAGAAAAAGAGTATGAAGAAGTGGAGACCCGCCTCGATAGCCTGAAGAAAGAGGGGGCGCGCCTTGAGGAGCAAGTCCGCCAATTGGGGAGTGACGAGAAAATAGCCGTTCTGAGGGAAGAGGAGGAGAGCTTGAAAGAAGTGGTGCGGTCCCTGACAAAGGAATGGAGCCTGAACAGGCTTTCTCAGGCGCTGATCCGGATGGCCAGGGCGCGATATGAAAAGGAAGTCCAGCCGGATGTGATCAGCGAAGCGGCCAGGTTTTTCAGGCATATTACCCTCGGCAAATACTCATCCCTCGTGGCTTCTCCTGGAGAGAGCCGGATTGAAGTGATTTGCCAGGATAGGAGCAGGAAAGATATCAATCAACTGAGTCGGGGGACTGCCGAACAGTTGTATCTCTCGCTTCGTTTTGGTTTCATTCAGGAGTATTCTAAGAGAGCGGAGCCGCTGCCTCTGATGATGGATGAGATCCTGGTCAACTTTGACCCTTCTCGGTCCAGAGCGACTGCGGAGGCTGTCGTGGAGCTCTCAAGGGAACACCAGATTCTGTATTTCACCTGCCATCCGGAAACAGTAGTCTTTTTCAGAGAAGTGGATCCCGGGGTTCCCATATTGGAGATCAAAGGAGGAAACATCGCGATGATGGATGGTGAAAGCGGATCATTGTCGGGTAGAAAAAGGGGAGTTAAGACTAAAATGGAGTAATGAAGTAATGACGGATTAAGGCTTACGGTTAACGGCTCAGGGAAACACAAACCAAACTGAAATTTTCTTCCGTGTACCCTGTACCCTGTGCCTTTTCTTGGAGGCATTTTAATGGCATCGCTACACTACCTTTCTGCTACAGAACTGATTAAGCTTATCCGCTCCAAAGAGATCACTCCTGTCGAGATCGTGGAAGGAACGCTGAAAAGGATTGAAGAGGTGAATCCCACCCTGAACGCTTTCGTAGCCCTGCGTGCCGAAGAAGCGATGAAGGAGGCAAAGAACCTCGCGGAGGAAATCGGAGCCGGCAAGGAGACTGGTCCTCTGGCAGGCATTCCTCTTGGGGTCAAGGACCTGGAAGATGTCCAGGGATTGGTGACGAGCTTCGGGTCGATCCCCTACAGGAATAACATCGCCAGGCAAGATTCCATTCAGGTGGCACGGTTGAAGGCAGCGGGCGCTATTGTGGTGGGCAAGACCAATACCCCGGAGTTCGGCTTTACAGGTTTTACCAGGAACCTGTTGTACGGAGTGACGAGAAACCCGTGGAACCTGGAACGGACGCCAGGGGGCTCCAGCGGTGGTTCTGCGGCAGCAGTGGCAAGCGGCATGGTTCCCATGGCCACAGGTTCTGACGCGGGTGGTTCCATCCGCATTCCAGCCTCGTATTCCGGCTGTTTTGGCCTGAAGACTTCTTTCGGGAGAATTCCTCTGGGGCCGACTCCGTTCTTGCAGATGACCCATATGATTGCCCTTGGCCCTATCACAAGGACTGTGAGGGATGCGGCTCTGTACCTAGACTGTGTGGCAGGGTATCATCCCTGCGATCCTGCGTCCCTTCCTTCCCCACGGGGATCCTTCGTGGAATGCCTTGAACGTATTCCTTCCCGCCTTCGCATCGCTTTCAGCCCAAATCTCGGTTACGCACGGGTGCAGAAAGAGGTGATGGCGAGAGTGGAAGAGGGGATAAGAAGCTTTGAAGAAATGGGTCATGAGGTGGAACTCTGGGAAAGACCCTTGCCCGACGTGGGTGAAACATGGGCAAGTCTCACGAACTGCGAGTTATACGGGATGCTTCATCGCAGCCTGGACAGACATCGCCAGGACATGGGGAGAACCATGGTCCAGTCGCTGGATCTGGCACGGTCCTTTTCTCTCCAGGATCAGATCGAGGCACAAAAGGTGAGGACCGAACTGAACAGGATCCTGTGGGAACTCTTCGATGAGTTCGATATCCTTCTGACTCCCACCATGCCGACAGAAGCCTTTGCTGCGAAAGGCCCTCCGCCTGCGGAGATTGACGGCCAGCCCATTCCCCTGCTGGGTGCCACGCCTTTCACCTATCCCTTCAATCTCTCGGGCCACCCCGCAGCATCGGTCCGAGCTGGTTTCACAGATAACGGCCTTCCCGTGGGGCTGCAGATTATCGGCCGGCATCACCGGGAGGACATGGTGCTACAGGCGGCCTATGCCTATGAGCAGATGAAACCTTGGAACAACCTCTGGCCAGAGGTGGGACGGGGATTGGCGTGACCTCCATCCCGCGGGATGCTGCGGGTCAGTTTGGCTGGCAGAATCGACAGGAAGGCTTGAGGTACACG
>JAHECH010000358.1 GCA_024641835.1 Deltaproteobacteria bacterium | reverse complement strand
GACTAAGAGACGGCTGAAGGCCAGCGGCTCACGGCAAAAGCAAAAATGCGTTCTCGATAGGGTCTTTCCCTGGACCGTGCATCTTTCGCCGTGTACCTTTGTCTTTTAAACATACTGATCCACCATTTCAGTAATAAATCTCTCGACCTCCTCCATTCCCCCTCTCGCTTTGAGGTCTTCAACCAGTTTCTTGAGCTTCTGATAAGTCGCCGGATCGCGTTTGAGATCCCCGGTGGAGCGATAAGCGCCCCCTCTTCTGCCTACCCTGTAAACCAGTCTCTCCGAATCAGGGAGTTCCTGGTATCTTTTGATGACATCAAGCATCTTTTCCTTGTCTTCAGGGAGCCTTCCACTCACCTCTTCCAGGAGGTTCATGATGTGGTCGCTGGTGACCACGCTCGTAATTCCCGACAGGGTCTCGACAAAAACCTTGAGTTCCTCTGCCAGCATATCATCCGTCTGCATTTTGAATTCACCGCTTTTGAGCTTCTCCGAAAGGGGAACCCGGCCAGGCACCCTTAGGCTTCTGATCCGGATGAAATGGGGATTGATCTGGTTGAGCACTTCCGCAGTAGCCACGGCATTTTCTTTCCACAGAGCCTGTCCTCCCAAGCCTGGCATGACATATTCAGAGAGCTCCATCCCGGCTGAAACCACTTTCTGTCCTGCTTCGATATGCTGTGCCGCAGTGACGCCCTTTTTCATCATCTTCAACACAAGGTCATGTCCCGATTCGAGGCCGACATGAACCCGGTCAAGGCCAGCTTCTCTTATTCTCTTCAGGTCTTCAACGGATTTTCGAACAATCGTCCTGGATCTCGAATAGGTGGTCACCCTCTTGATTCCAGGGAACTTTTCTCGCAGGAAGTTCAGAGCTTCCACCAGATCACCGGTTTTCATCACAAGGTTATCCGCATCCTGGAGGAAACAGGCATCCGTGCCGTAATACAGCCACGCAGCGATGCTCCGGTACGCATCACTGTAATTCGAACTCGTGAAAATATGGCTGACCACAGGGTCAGATAGGTTCCCGCTGAACCCCATTTTCCACGAAAGCGCCTTAATATCATCGGCGATATCTCTCGCGGTCTGGATATCCTGTCTGATCTCATCGACGCTTCTCAGGGAAAATTTGCTTTTCTTATATACAGGACAAAAGAGGCACTGATTCCACGGGCAGTTGCGAGTAAACCTGAGAAGAAGGCTTCTCGCTTCATTTGGTGGCCTGATAGGGCCCTGTTCAAAAATGATCTCGCTTGTCACGTATTCATCCCCCCGGGCTTTTGCCCAATTCACTCACCCCGCATGGAGAGGTGGTCTCTCAGAGCCGCAACATTGCCTCAATGGCGGTTGGAACGACCCCAAATTTTACATCCCGCCTTTTTCTCCTTGCCCTCCCTCTTTCGGATCCAAAGCTCTCCGCAAGCTCTCAAAGGCTTTACAGATATCCTCGCCTTTGATCTGACTTTTCAGGACAGCCTTTGAAACCTGGTGCCGGGTGGCCTCGAATCGTTTCCTGTGGACAGGCCCCAACGCGGCGAGCATATCCTGATTATCCTCTCGATAGATGGGACCCGAGTTCTCAAGTTCGAGAAAAGTTCTTAAAACATGCTCTCTTGCTTGATCAGAGTTCATTGTCTGATGTTGCCATCGATACATGTGGCCCGTAAGCCCATATTTCTGCCTCATGCTAGGTTCGTAAATCGGGCTCAAGGGGGTCAGCATAAAGGGGTATATCGACCAAGAGAGATATCCCTTCAATTCCGGGAACTGATGATCTTTAATGAACTCCCGGGTACACGTGATCGACTCCTCGGTTTCTCCCGGGAATCCAAAGATAAAATAGCAGGAACAATTGATCCCTGCTTCGAGAAGCCTCCTAAGGACCGTCGAGTACAAGGCAGGGGTCGCTTTCTTGTTCATGTTTTTAAGCACCCGAGGGTGTGCTGATTCAAGCCCAAGCTGGACCTCTTGACATCCCGCCGCCTTCAGAAGATGTGCATCCACATCCCTTAGCGTGCTTGCACGTACAAAGGACATCCAGGAAGCGTTGATCTCTTCTTTCAATATCCGCTCGCATACAGAGTTCAAGTCATGTTTTCCAAGCCTGAAGTTATCGTCAACGAACCATATATACTTCGCCCCTCTCTGAGAGACAGCTTTCATTTCCTCGACGAGCAGGTCGAGAGGTTTGATATCAGTGAGTCTGCGGTCTTTGGTAAAATTGCAGAAAGCACAGCGGTAGGGACAGCCCGTGCTGGCTTGCAGGGGAACTACCCCGCTTTGAAAGATAGAATCAGGAAGGCTCAGCCAATCGATGGGTAGGGCATCTTCAGAGATGCCATCATCCCAGAGCCCGGAGAAATCATAAGGCTTCCCGTTTACAAAACGTGCGGTGTTGGGAAGATCTTCCGGAAACCTGCCCTTGTTGATCCGTCTCAGTGCTTCCCCAAGAAGGCGTTCACCCCGCAGGCTGACAATATACATGTCCACAAGGGGCTCATCCTCAGAAGATAAGAAAAGAAAGTCTTCCTTCGCAAGCTCCTTGTCAAAGTCTCCCTGCTTTATTCGCTGCAGTATGCGATAAGACATATAGACGAGAGGGCCGCCAGCGAGAATGAAAATTCCAGGAGCGACGCTGCGAATCTCCTCCACGAGTTTACGCAGCTGTTTCTTTCCCGGGATGAAGGTTGTGGATACGATCACTGCCCGCGGATTGTCTCGGAGCAGCGCACGAAAGCGGCTTTTCTCTTGGGAGTAGCTGTTTATCAATGCAATCTCAAAACCCTTTTTGGTGAGATAGTCAAAAAGGGAAATACCGTTGAGTTTGTAGGCAGAGGCCCAGCTTCTAACCCCATCTCCTTCGATAGGCTCGACGATCCGCCCTCCATGGGCCAAGCAATTGAGAACGGCCTGAATGCTTGCAGTTCGGCCGCTGAAACTCAAACGCAACGGATTGGTTGCAGATAGAGTATCAACCCCGGAATCCGCTATGAGAATGGCATCAAGACTCACTGCCAGACACCCCTGGGTACACCATTGAACTGGCTGAAAACACACCTGCCTGAGGCAAGCAGGCCTTGGTCTTCTTTTTTTTGGGAAGTTTGATCCTAGACTAGCCTAGACCGCTTGACAAGCAAGAACTCATTTTTCCTATGGGACTCTTCCCTCGCATAAGTACCCGAATGCCCCAACCATCTCATCGGAGGTAGCTCGCAGACTCCCTCCGGCGGGTGCAATTCAAAAGGACCAGCTAAAAGCGCAGAATTCCCCATTTTATGAAACAGAACTCCTCCCAAAGAATTCGACAGCGATGACGCGATGTTTCAGAGGACTCCGGGAATAGCGGGCAGGCTCCCTTCGGTGCCTAAACGCCCTTGACCGCTGGCAGGGGAATGACCTCGACTTTACCCTGAAGCTCGGAAGAAGGTCGATCCAAGAAAGGATTGTATCCGAAGGCTTCCAACATCTCCTTCTTACCACGGACTTTGTGAGCACCCAGATTTATGACAACCTGCCGATCCGGGTGATCTTTCATCGCCTCCCAGACATCCCTGCTCATGATAATAGGAAAATTCTGAAAATACTTGGTGAACTCCTGGAGACGTGCCGCGGTGTTCACCGTGTCGCCGATGGCCGTGTACTCGATTTTGGTCTGGGAACCGATATTTCCCACGACGGCTTTGCCTGTGTTAAGACCGATGCCGATCTTCATGGGCCTGCCTTCCAGCGCCAGGTTTTTCGACATTTCCAGGATCCTGCGTGCCGCGTTGAACGCCACGATCACGTGATTGGGAAGCGGTTCAGGCGCGCCGAAAATAGCCAAGAAACCATCTCCCGTGTACTTGTTGATATGGCCATTCGCTTCGCTGATCACCATGGAGCATTTGTCAAAGTAACTGTTGAGGAAAGAAACCACGTCTCTGGGTTCCAGGCTTTCCGAGCTTGATGTGAAACCGCGGATGTCGAGAAAAAGAGCAGTGATGGAATGCTCTTCGCCTTTGAAGAGGTCCACATCTTCGGAATTCGCGTACTGCTTGATCACGGGTGCCGGCACATACTTTTCAAAGAGCCTCCTAAGGTTGCGCTCTTGCTCTCTACTTTCCTGGATCTTTTGGTATGATTGAGCATTGTGAATGCTAATGGCTATCTGAGTCGCCACCCCGGTCAAGAGAGACATATCGCTCTCGTTGAGGGGTCTCTTGGACATGAGATTGTCCACCAAAAGGACCCCGAAGGACTGCCTCTCGTAGACGATGGGAACGCAGATGAAAGACTGCACGTCCATTCCCCGAACGAATTCGATGCTCTTCTCGGATAGGTCTGCCTCTATCGCCCCAATATCGTTAACGAGGATGGGTCTTTGCTGTCTGAAAGCGACCACAGCAGGGCCTCTGGACCCTGGATTATCAACGTGAAAGTCCGTTCTCTTCAACCTTTGCTCAGCGTCCCTCTCATAACCGAAGCCTACTTGATAACAGAGCCGATTTTTTTCTTTGTTTGCCAGCCAGATACCGCCACGGTCGAAATCCAGCCTATTCCCGATGGTTCGTACCACAGAGCTCAGCAATTTCGTCGTGTCCAGCTGGGTGGAAATCGTCTGCCCTATTTCTTTGACGAGCTGCGTCTCATTGTAGCGACGATTGATCTGGTCCAGAAGAACTCCTACCGTGTCCCTTTGGCTTTCCACGGTCTTGGTCAGTTGAACTGCTTCCAAATGGTCAAAGTACCATGAAGCAATCAGGAAAAGGATGGTATAAACAACAGTCAGTGCGATCAACGGAATGGAGGGAATTAGAACATGAAGAGCAACAAAGACGGGGATTCCGGCAAATACCAGATAACGGCTAAGCCGGTGCCATGCAAGAGAGGCCGTTTCTTCCATGGTGACGGTGTAACGGCATGCTTTACCACCCGAATGGATGCACTCAGGGTGCTCCACTTTCGGATACTTGCCCGTGAACAGTTTTGAAAGAGCTTCCAACTGCCCCATGAGGTTATCGCATTGATAAGGCTTGGGGTGCGCGCCCGGGTTAGGAGTTGAGGTTATTTCGAACTTATTGCCCCCTACCTTTCGGGTTTCGAACTTGGTAGCCCTGGAGAGATGAGGCGCGATTTTTTCCAACAACCAGTAAGCCGCCCCAGGTGTCATGAATCCTAGAGCATAGTGCTTGAGGACGCCTGAGGCTTCAGATGACGCGGCGTAGCGGCCGACCTTTCGCGAGATAGCGGAATCTCCCGTCTTCTGAATTAGGACCTCATGGAACCGATCGATCTGCCACTGGCTAAACCAATGTCCCTGATCCTCTACCTCATATGTCCTGATCCAAGCATAGCGG
>JAHECH010000357.1 GCA_024641835.1 Deltaproteobacteria bacterium | reverse complement strand
CTGCTGTCCCCTCCCCACAGTCGAGGCGGCCAATCAGGCTTCGATCCCGTTGAAACGGGACTCTGACAGACCGCCTCCGACGAGAGCAGGCACAGCAGCTAGGAGGGCGAAAGCACTAGGGCTTCGTAACAGGAGGCAGGACCGTGGGTGTTAGAAAAATCAAGAGCTCGGCTTTGTTAAGGGTCTTCTCCTGAGCCTTAAACAGCCAACCCAAGTAAGGAATCTGCCGAAGCCCGGGGATTCCGGATTCATCTTTACCTTGTGTTTCTTTGTATATCCCACCGATAACCACAGTGTCCCCACTCTTGATCATCATCTTGGTATTGACCGCTTTCTTCTGGATAATTGTGGTTGAAGGTGCGGTGTCATCCGTGACAGCCACGTCCAGGGAGATGAAGTTATTGAAACTGACCGTTGGGGTGACCGTCAGCGAAAGAGTTGCATCGATGGTGGTGGATGCAACATTTTCAGTGGCCGGGATGATGATCGACTCGCCGCGGCTAATGGTGGCTGGCTTCCCGTTCAAAGCGATGACTTTTGGTGCGGAAATAGTCTTCGATGTGTTCTCGATCTCTGATAGAGCGAGCTTAGCGTCCAGGACAGCGGCCGTTAAGCCAGAAGCCGTCAGGTTGGAGAAAACCAAGCCCATGTTGGGAGCCCAAGTAGCAGCAGGGACAACAGTGCTGAAACCGGGGCTGGTGAGGCTCCCGCCGGGCGGGGCAATGTAAGTACTCGGATTTCCCGGGGTCACACTGGAAGGCGTGGTAAAGGTGGTAAAGGGAATCGAAGCATTGGTTCGCTCTTGAACCTGGAAGTTCTTCCACTGAATTCCAAGGTCTCTCGTGAAATTGTCTGAGGCATCTACGATGCGGGCTTCTATCATAACCTGTTTCACGGGCGTATCGAATTGCTTGACAATATCTTTCGCTTTCTTCACATTGGAGGCAATATCTGTGATGATGATCGTGTTTGTCCGGGCATCCGTGGTTATCTTTCCACCCCGGGCCTTCCCCTGTTCACTCAAGCTGATCAGGCCCATGATTTCGTTCGCTGTGGCAAAATCAACTGGTAAGTATTCCGTGACCATGGGCTCCATCTCTTTTTGTTTTTCTCTTTCCTGAACTTCTTTCTTTCTTTCAGCTTCCAGCTTCGCCTCATACTGCTCTAATCTTCTTCTTTCGTCAGCTTCGCTCTGGGCCAACTGGGCCTTTGTCGTAACCCAGATCACGTTCCCCACCTGTCTCTTTCCCAGGTTGTTGTTCTCCAGAATGAGATCCAGGGCCTGATCCCAGGGGACATCTTTCAATCTCATGGATACCGTACCTCTGACCTCCGGTCCCCATACAATATTCAGGTTGCTCACCTCACCGATGAGCCTCAGGATATTGGTCACGTCGGCATTGACAAAATCCAGGGTCATTGGCACGCCCGTGTACCTCTTTGGCGCACCGGGGATTTCCGGAGGCAGTGCCGATATCACAGGAGAGGCCGGGGCGTTTTCCTTCGCTCCGGCAAGTGGCTGCTCAGACGCCTTTTCTGGAGCAGGAGCTTGTGCCAACTGAAGGGGAACGATTCTCTTTTCAGGAGGTTTGGCTGAGGTGCTGCTAAAATCGATGGTAATGGCTGTTTCCCCCTGCTTCACATGGAATGGCACCATCTCGCGGAGCTTCAGTGCAATGGTTACGCCTTTTGTGCCAGGATCAGAAGTTGCCTTGATCCGGTCGACCACCCCTTCGAAATATCGGGAGTCCAACTGTCGCGTGATAAGCGGAGGAATGACGATGTCGGGAATTCGGACAACCAAATCCTTTGATCCCTTTTGATCCACTTCATAGCGGACCTTCTTGTCCGTGGTCACGATCACCCTTGACTGGCCCTGTTCCAGCATCTTGAAGTCAATGCCAAGGACTTGATTCACCGAAGGATCGTCTTTGACGAACATACTAGGTTCGGATGCCCTCATCGCAGTTGCCGTTGGTTCTTTCCCTTCCGGTGAGGAAGTCTCTGCTGACTCTCGCTTCTGTTCGGGCATCAAGGTCAACCTGATACTGCTACCCGCGGACTCGACCCTGTAGTCAAAAGGACCCGCCAGTGTAACAGTGACCCTCACGGTCATATCCTGGGTCTTGCTCTGCTCAAAAGTAATATCTTTCACGTTCCCGCTGTTCACGAGCGTCGTCAGAGGAAGGCCGCTTCCCCGCTCGCCCCGGATATCCAAGACGACCCTAGGAGGATCGACCAGTTTATGGGCTGCATAAGCAGGGGTGCCGGTGTTGATGATCTCGATGACCGTCTGCTCCGGGGATGTGATTACCTCGACGGATTCAACTTTGGGAGCCTTCGCCTTTTCAGCGGCCTCCGTATTCATGCCGAGGGTAACACAACCGCTCATGATGAACACCCCTATCGCCAGATATATGAAAGGGGAGAGTCCCTTCTTATCCAGGCTCAGCATTTTCCTCATGGATGAACTCCTTGATAAAATGAATGAATTGGTCATTTTCTCTGTACCCACAACCGAAGCGGCATTATTCTCTTGTGTTCACCTGCCCATCGGAGGGTTCAACTTCTTGGTGATCTCCTTTTGTCTGGTGGTGCCCCTGAAATCCTTGAATTCTTCTTTGATGACAACCTCTCTATCTGAGATCCTGTCCACCACTCCACCCTCTGTTCCGATTGCTGTTCCTTTGCTGATGACATACCCGGTGCCCTTAGAATCCCGCACCATGGCATAGTTGCCCAGGGGGCCAGCGACTATGGCAATGAGTTCAAGTTGGGAAATGTCCAGAGTTTCCAGATAGGTCTTGGGTTTCCTTCTCTGTTTTTCAGCGACTTCCTCCTGCTCAGTAATGAATGACTTGAAAGGGTCGGTCATTCCCGTGGGGTCGTAGAAATACTTGGGGCCCTCTTTTTTCTCTTCCTCTTTCTTGGTTCCCTGTGGAGGTGTGGCCTTCTCCTCCCCGATTACCTTCTTCATGGGCCTTGCCGTTTTGTCAATGACATCCTGCTCGGCATAGGCAAACGCATACCCAATGAAAAAGAGAACCATCAGGAAGAGAAAGCTATTTAGAAGTTTTTTGTACACCCTTTCTTGAGGCATCGATTTCACCCTTGAACCTGTAAGTTACGGCATCACATTTGGTGTTCAGAATAGTTGAGCGTTCCTTCACCGGTGTCATGGAAACATTCAAGATGTTCACGATCCGCTCCATCTTTCCGACCTTGTCGAAAAATACGGCGACGTTATTGTAAGTCCCGTTCACCTCGATCGAAACAGGGATTTCCATGTAGAAATCCTGCACCGTCTCCCTTTGAGGACTGAAAAGAATGAAGTCCAGTTGAGAATCCGTTCCCATCTGAGTGATGGTCCTCAAAAGGGCAGGGATCTCTTTTGTATTAGGGAGAAGCTTGAGGGCCTCCTGGAACTGAAGGTCCGCTTCCGCATATTCAGCCTGCAGTTTCTTTTCAGCCCGGGCCTTGACAACAACCTGGTTGAGTTTCTGCTCCAGCTTCGAGACTTCCTGCTCCGTCTTGGCGATATCATCGGCCATGGGCAAATAGGCAAGCCAGGCAAAGATCCCTCCTAACACAACCAAGGTGCCCGCCATGATCAAAACCCGGTAAAGCATCTTTATTTTTTCAACTTTTTCAAACAACGCTCCCTTTTCCATGGTCTGAGGCTCCCTCTTAAGGCCCGCTATTTCTTCCGTTTCTTAATCTCCACCTTCTCTTTAAAAGCGTAGGTCTTACACTCAAGGACAAAATCTGATACATTCAATTTGTATTCAGGAAGGTTTCGCATCCTGGTGCTTTGAAGCTCAACACCCTGGATGTAGTCAGAGTTTTCAAGGTTCGTCATAAAAAGGGCGACGGTTTCGTTGTCCATAGCTGTCCCTCTCAGTTCCAGGGTACCCTTGGACTCCCTAAGTGAAGTGAGCCACAATTTCTCCTTGGGCACCGCCTTGGAAATCTCCTCCAAGAGATGGACAGGCCCTGTTTTGTTTTTTTCCAGATCTTTAATCACTGCCAGTTTGGCCTTCATTTCCTTTATCTTCTTCTCCAGGTCGGCTATCGTCTTGAGGACCTGTTCGTACTTCTTCAGTTCAGCATTCAGCTCATTCTGTTTTGTCTTTAGCCCATTCAGTGTGCTGGAGAGATAGAAGAAGAAGTAGCCCATCAAGGCGAATAAGAATATTACGCTCAAGAAATAAATGCTGACCTGCCTTCTTATGTTCTCCTTTTTCCTTGCTGCCCTGAAGGGCAAGAGATTGATTCTGATCATTTGTCAGCAATACTCCTCAACGCCAAGCCAACGGCGACCGCAGCTTGGGGAGCCATATAGCTCAAGTATTTGGGGTCAAAAGTTTTTTCGCTGATCTGGAGATTGACGAACGGGTTCATTTCCTCCACGGGAATATCGGTTTCCTGTTGAAGATATTTCTGAAAGCCCGGTATCCTGCATGAACCTCCGCTAATTAAGATCTTTTCAATGGTTTGGTCCGGATAAGTGGTGGAGAGAAAATCCAGGGCGCGCTTGATTTCGTTCACCCAGCCGGAGACCACCTGCGTAAAGATCTCCTCGATCATTCCTCTTTCCTTGCTTTCGAGCTTGGTCCCCCCCAGCTTCATTTTTTCCGCCTCATCATAAGGAACATCAAATTTGGACATGATCGCTTCATTGATCTGATATCCGCCGTAAGCGGAATCCCTCGTGAAGATAGAAATTCCCTCCTTGATGGCATTGATGCCCAGCTCTTCGGCTCCCACATTGACGATAGCATAGCACCCTGAAAGATTTCCTGCGCTCAACTCAAATGCATTCTGAAGTGCAAAGGCATCCACATCCAGGATGGCTGGATTGAGCCCTGTCACTTGAAGCAGGCTCACATAATCTTCGACAATATCCTTCTTTGCAGCGACCAGCATGACATCCATGAGACCCTTATCACCTTTTTCTCCCGATTCCGCTTTCTCCTTCTCTTCTGAAGCGCCTAGAGGGGACAGGATCTCGAAGTCCAAATTCACATCCTTAATGTCGAAGGGAATATACTGCTCTGCCTCCTCCTGAATGGACGTTTCTAGCTCCGCATCCCCTCTCCTGAGGATGCTTATTTTTTTG
Organism: Deltaproteobacteria bacterium; assembly: GCA_024641835.1. Classification (GTDB taxonomy): domain Bacteria; phylum Desulfobacterota; class DSM-4660; order Desulfatiglandales; family HGW-15; genus JAHECH01. The sequence goes on along the minus strand of JAHECH010000357.1, from coordinate 227 downwards.
ACAATGACCGAATAACCTGAGATGGAAGTGACGACGTTCTTGTTTTTCACCTTGAGATTCCTGTAAAGGGTCTTGATTGCGGATGAAACGATTTCCATCTCCTTGATGGCCCCTTCCACTATCGCCTCTTGGGGCAATCCAATGATCCCGAAGTTTTTGAGGATCTTTCCCTTATTGGTATCCTCTATCTCCACCAGTTTGATGGAATGGGAGCCAATATCCAATCC
>JAHECH010000356.1 GCA_024641835.1 Deltaproteobacteria bacterium | reverse complement strand
CGGTCAGATCGGCGATGTATTCGAGGCTTTGAACCGCATCCATATCATTGTAGAATCCTACGTTCTCAGGAAGGTATCCTACAATGCGTTTCACCTCGATCGCGTTTCGCCTCGGGTCAATGCCACAAACTTCCGCAGACCCTTCCGTGGGCTCACTGAGGCCGACGAGCATCAAAAGGGTGGTGCTCTTGCCAGCGCCGTTGGGTCCAAGGAAGCCGAAGATTTCTCCTTCCATCACCTGGAAGGAGACATGGTCCACCGCCGTCTGATGATTGTATTTTTTCGTAAGCCCTATGGTTTTTACAATAGACTGATTCTCCATATTACCGCCTTCCCATGCGCACAAAAAGGACCACGAGACCAAGTATCACCAGCACGATAATGCCGATACCTATCCAGCCCCAGGCTGTGGAAGCCTTCACTGTGACACGGAATTCCAGGTTCTTGTTCGCTTTTTCACCCTGAACGCCGATTCCCACGGAGTAGTCCCCCACCAGCGCCTGCGCCGCAGGAGTGATGGTTACCTCAACCTGCTTGAGTTCACCCGCCGGCAAGGTCTCCAGCTTTTCAGGTTTGAACTCCACTTTCCAGTTCTCCGGCTTGAAGCTCATGAACTTCACATCGTTCTGAACAGCCGAACCCGTATTTTTTACATAGAAAGAAATATTGGATGGCTCTCCTCTCATGGCCGTGAGGGAAAGAAGACCGCTTGCCGTTCCCACGTCGATCTTGTAGGTCCCTGTGAGAAGGACCGTTAACTCCACTTCCGATTTCGCCTCAGAGGATGAGACCTTCACTGTGATGGGGTACTTTCCCGCCTCAGCGAGCGGGTAAGGCTTGACCTCCACGGCCACGCTCTGGCTCTGTCCCGCTTTCAGCCTAAGGCTGGAAATCAACTTGTCCTCATACGCAGGCTTGAAATTCACATCCCAGTCTTTGGGGCCCGTGGCACTGAGGTTGAAGATATTATCCTTGTCCGTCTTGTTTTCCACCTCGACGGAAAACTCGAACTTGGCATCAGTCGGCCCCTGGAGCACGGGATAGGAGCTGGTCAGGCTGACCCCTTTGGATTTTTTCTCTGCTTCTTTTGGCACTACGGTCACCAATACTTGGCTGGTGGAAGAGAGTTTGCCATCCTGAGTCTGGCCCTTGATGACAAAGGTGTATTTCCCAGGCCCGGTACCCTCCTCGGGCTCCGCTTTCAAGGTCAGGCTCTTGCTCTTGTCACTCGGCACAAAGATACCGGTCACGTCAAAACTGTAGGTTTTGATCCTTGCCTTCCATCCCTTTGGAACATGGGTCACGCTGAGGTCGACAAACTCATCGCTCCTCCCTTTGTTCGTCACATTAAGGTCAATGCTCACATCCTCTCCTGCCGGCACGATTACGCCCGTGTACTCTGGGGCGACTTCGATGGCCCGGGGGGGCAGATCCTTTTTCTCTTTTTCATCGCCCCTGACAGAGGGGGGCGATAAAAAAGCCGGGAACAAGGTGAATAGGAAAAAAACTACCGCCGCCAAAAGCCAAAGACCATCTTTTCCCCTCTTCATAAGACCAAACTCCCTTCAATCATTCATTATTTAGGTTAGCATGTTGAGACAGGAAATTGACATCATAGCCTGCCTTCTTGTAGTTATCAAGAGCCCTTATCTTGAGGTTTTTGTCTTTCACTTTCTCCGAGTGCTTGTCTGCCAGTTCCGCGGCATGGCTCCACATGCCGGATGTTTCGTACTCCTTGATCCTCCGCTCAACCCGCGTGGACTCCCCCGAGGTCTCGGCCACAGCGGCACGGCACCAGGATATGACCTTCCTCACATCGCCGCCACAGAGAGGACATTTCGTTAGAGGCTCCTCATGAAGGCCCTGTAGAGTTTCAAATGACCTTCGACAGCGATGGCAAGCTTTGCGCACGTCTAGCGCTTGGTATTCATAAATGGGCATGAAAAGAGGACCGCCAAAATGGGATCATAACTTCTTAATTTAAACGAAAAAATCGCTTTGTAAAGACCTAAAATATAATTTTATGCGGAGGGAAGCCCACGCCCTTTTCACATTGACCCTGTCGATGCAAACCGGCACAGGGACAGGTAAATGAATTGCCTTTGCAATGGCGCTGATCCATCAGAATGGGCCGAGAGAAATACAACGACAGGGTTGACTTGGCCAGCGGGGGCAAATATAATCGTATCGGGCTTTAAAGAACATGGATGAGAGGGAATTCCAGAACAAATATGTTAACTTGAGGATTCTCAAGAGCGTGCAGGAATATCTCAAGTCAGACACCGCCGCTTCAGCCGCGGTATATCCCATCCGTGTTCCGGATGATCTATTACTCCAACTGGTCAAATTACAGGGGGCAGAAAACACGGATAAGACTATCCATCAGATCTTCAAGATAGGACTCACGATCTGGAGCGAGAAGCTCTACAACGAGGTGTTCGGATCGCAGGAGAGCCTCGAGTCCTTCATTGAACTGGTCAAGAAACGCGTCAGAGAGTGACGTTGATTCATTCGGGTATTTATCCTCATTTCCCTCCACACGCCCAATCGAATCAGGCCAATTCGTGTCGGCTCAAATCCTATCGGTTCTGTTCTAGGTTGCAGCCATCTAAGGCATGTGAATTTTTTAGCGTATGTACTTGAGCTGAACCTGTTGACATCACCGCGATGAGTTTGCTATCAGATCATTTTCCTTGAAAGAGGAGAAATCATTGTTATTCTATATCGGCAAGTTACAGAATGATCCCTTCAGGAGTCCTGCCCGTCCAAGGCTTCTGGAGACTTTGCGGATGCGCTAGAATCGAAACCAACAGCGAAGAGAGCGGGTAAGATGAAAACGAGTCTTGAGCAAATCAGTTCAGTCAAAAAGAGGCTCCTGGTGGAGGTTGAAGCGGAGGAGGTGGACAGAAAGATCGATGAAGCCTACCGTCTCTTAGGGAAAAAAGCCAAAGTTCATGGGTTTCGGCCTGGAAAGGTGCCGAGAAAAATCCTTGAGAGGTACTTCAGCGAGCAGGTCGTGGAAGATGTGACTAGAGGCCTGGTAAACGAAACCCTTCCGAAAGCCGTGGAAGAGGCGCAAACTTTTCCGCTCGCCATGCCCATGGTGGAAAATGAGATGCTCAAAGCAGGGCAGAATTTCAGGTACACGGCTGTTATGGAGGTGAGACCCCAATTTGAGCTAAAGGACTACATGGGCGTTGAGGTGGAAAAAGAGGTCACTTCAGTGATGGACCAGGATGTGGAACGCCAGCTGGAGGAGATAAGGAAGGCGAATGCTCAGCTGAAACCTGTGGAAGGGGATAGGGCCGCCACGGAAGGGGAATGCGTTATCATCGATTATGAAGGCTTCGAAGGAGACAAGCCTCTTGAAGGGATCAAAGCTCAGAATTTCATGGTGACCCCTGGCACCAGCACAATTCATCCCGACTTTGAGAAGGGATTGATAGGCGTTAAGATCGGTGATTCCAAAGAAATCATCGTTGATTTTGTTGCGAATCATCCCAACACGAAGCTCGCTGGGAAGAAAGTCAATTTCAAAGTCAAGGTGGTGGATATCAAGATCATGGAGCTTCCAGAACTAAATGACGAGTTTGCAAAGAGTCTTGGATCTGATTTTGTTGATCTGGAGACACTCAGGAAAAGGGTCAGGGAGAGCATCACCCAGAACGAGGAGAAAAGGGTGGACAAGGAACTGAAGAGAAGACTGGTGGAGAAGATTGCGGCGGGCGTAGATTTTGAGCTCCCCGACAGCCTGGTTGAGTCGGAGTTCCGATATGCAGTGGAAAACGTCAGGCAGAATCTGATGCGCATGGGCTCAACCATGGAAAAGGCGGGGCTCACAGAGGAGAAGCTCAGGCAGGATTTCCTCCCGGCTGCGAGAAAAAGGGTCAAGGAGCTCCTGATTCTTGGGGAGATCGCAAGGCAGAACGAACTGACCATCAGTGACTCGGAGCTGAATGAGGGGTTCAACGATATGGGAAAGAGCGCCGGCCAAGACCCACAAGTGATGCGACGGTGGTATGAAGCGAGGCAACTCGTGGATTCATTCAGAGAGAGGCTCCTGGAGGAAAAGACCTTGAATTATCTGGTAAAGGGTGCTAAGATCACGACAATTCCGGCAGACCAAATACATCGCGAGCAAGGATAAAAAGACTTTGACAGGCCTGTTGTTTTTCAGGCTTTAGTGGTTAGTGTGAATTAGCGTGCAATACTTTTTCCCGATGATCATTCTAGAAAGATAGCTTATGTTGATTCCCATTGTGATTGAACAATCGAGCCGCGGAGAACGGGCTTATGACATTTATTCCCGGCTTCTGAAAGACCGGATCATATTCATGGGAGAGCAGGTTCATGACAGTATGGCAAATACCGTCATCGCTCAGATGCTCTTCCTTGAATCCGAAGATCCGGATAAAGATATCAACCTTTACATAAATTCTCCAGGCGGCTCCGTGACCGCAGGCCTTGCCATTTATGACACCATGCAGTACATAAAACCGGATGTGGCTACGATATGCATGGGGCAGGCGACGAGCATGGGGGCGCTCCTGCTCACAGCAGGCGCTAAGGGCAAAAGATACGCCCTCCCTCATGCGAGGATCATGATTCATCAGCCTTTGGGCGGCGCGCAGGGCCAGGCCACGGATATCGATATTCAGGCCAGGGAGATCCTGAAGATTAAGGAGCTGATTCACCGCATCCTGTGCAAGCATACGGGCCAACCCTTGGAGAAAATCCGCCAAGACACGGAGCGCGACTTCTTCATGGATGCTGAAGAGGCGCTAAAATACGGTGTTATCGATAGAGTCATTACAGAACGGGAAATGCAAAAAGGAATCAGAAAGGTCGGGTAGAATCGTATGCAAAGAAAAGATGATTCCAGCGAAGATCTCTTGTGCTCCTTTTGCGGTAAGAGTCAGGACGAGGTAAAGAAGCTCATCGCGGGGCCCTCCGTGTACATATGCGATGAGTGCATTCAGCTGTGCAATGAGATCATCGCCGAGGACTACGGTCACGAGCTCGACGCAGAAGCAGCGGGCAGGCTTCCGAAGCCTTATGAGATCAAGGCCATTCTCGATGAGTATGTGATTGAACAGGAAAGACCGAAGAAGATCCTCTCCGTGGCCGTGCATAACCACTACAAGCGGATAGCGAGCAAAGTGGACATGGAAGGGATTGAAATCCAGAAAAGTAACATCATGCTGATCGGTCCCACAGGATCAGGCAAGACGCTTCTCGCTCAGACGTTGGCCAAAATTCTCAAAGTTCCTTTCACCATTGCCGATGCCACAACCCTGACTGAGGCGGGCTACGTAGGTGAGGATGTGGAAAATATCATTCTGAACCTGGTTCAG
>JAHECH010000006.1 GCA_024641835.1 Deltaproteobacteria bacterium | reverse complement strand
TCGGAGAATCTGACACCGGCGGACGGCGCCGCCGAATACGCACTATGTATGCCGAATCGCAGGTAGATTGTTTGGCGGCCGGCCTTCAGAAACAAGGCGTCGGGAAGGGGGACCGAATCGGCGTTTTGAGCAAGAATAATTTGGAGTATTTCCTTCTGTTCGGAGCGGCCGCTGCCTTGGGGGCTATCATGCTTCCTATCAACTGGAGGCTCGCTTCTGATGAGGTCTGCTTCAATCTGAATGACGGTGCGCCAGAGCTGGTTTTCGCAGACCGAGAGTACCAAGATTTGATCAGAGGGATGAAGGGCAAACTGCCATCTGTTCAGGCCTATTACGGGCTTGGGCCCGGGGGTGAAGGCTTTATGGATTTCTCCACTCTTCTCGGGAGCGCAGGGGATTTCAAACCGGTGACGGTGGCCACAGATGACGGTTTTGTCATTATTCATACGGCTGCCGTAGCAGGAAGACCCAGAGGTGCGCTCTTGAGCCATGGCAATGTGCTCTTTGCTGACATCCATTTTGACTATTTCATGAACGTGACTTGGAGAGATGTCCATCTCAGTTTTCTGCCTTTTTTTCACGTGGGCGGCCTGTTCATGGCAACGACAGCCTTCCATGCCGGTGCCCTCAATGTGAACATGGGCAAGTTCGACGCTGGAAGAGCCTCGGAGCTTATACAGAAAAAAGGGATCACCTTTATGATGGTTTTTTCACCCATTCTTGCCACTATTCTGGAAGAGAGTCAAAAGAAAGGGATAGATGTGAGTTGCCTCCGGGCTGTAACTGGAATTGACACTCCGGAGAACATAGAAAAGTACCAAAAGTCTACAGGGGGCTGCTTTTACAGCATGTATGGTCAGACCGAGACATCTTGCCTCGCCACTTTTGCTCCCTATGGTGACAAGCCGGGCTCTGCAGGAAGGGTGTTGCCCCTCGCTGAGGTAAGACTTGTGGATGATTACGACCGTACTGTGCCAGCAGGGCGGGTGGGTGAAATCACTATGAAAGGTCCCATGGTTTTCAAAGGATACTGGAATCTTCCCGAGGACACTGCGTTCACATTCAGGGAAGGATGGCATCACACGGGTGATCTGGGACGTTTTGATCAGGACGGGTTCCTCTGGTATGCAGGCCGCAAGGCCGAGAAAGAGCTGATCAAGCCGGGTGGCGAAAATGTTTATCCTGCAGAGGTAGAAAAGGCGATCCTCCAACACCCGGCGGTTGAGAAGGTCGTTGTTTTCGGAGTTCCTGATCCCAAGTGGAAGGAAGGAATCAAGGCTGTTTGCCAGCTAAGGCAAGGACAAAGACTGGAGCCTCAAGCCCTGATCGCTTTTGTGGGTGAACGCATTGCCCGGTATAAGAAGCCCCAGTATGTGGAATTTGTCTTCCCTCTTCCTCTGAAAGAGGATGGTTCCCCTGACAGGGCTAAGATCAAAGCGCTATACGGAGGGCAACAGTAATCGTTTGGACCGGACTGATTCTCTGCCTCGGGATTCCTTCTTGCAGGAAAACTCCTTTGATTTTATCAAGCCCGAGGAATTCGAATCCCTAGGGATTGATCCTTCGGATATCCCGCCAGGCACCTTTCCCAGCCGCAAGCATCCGTCCAATCTTCCCAGCCGTTTCGGGGGAAACGCATACGGTTTCGGGTTTTTTGAACTCTATGCCCACCTGAATGCAAGGGATCTCAGGCTGCTCCAGTCCATCACGGCCGACAGACCGGAACTCTCCAAACCTCATTATGAAGAGATCAACCGGATATACAAAAACATGGGCCTTCTCATCCGGTTCTCAAGCCAAGGAAAACCGTATTACCTCATCCCAAACCGGCTCATATTCAGCTCCCTTTCCGCCATCAAGAGCAAAGCAGATGAGATCAGCAAAATCGTTGGATTTCATCGGAAGAAATACCTGAAGGAGAGCTACAAAATCGGTATGATCACCCACACGGATGACCTGATCATCAATGAGCTATCCCTCCGCTTCAAAGAACACCAGTTCCTCGTTTTAGATTCCCTGGAAAAACTTCTATTGTTCAAAGAGACCCTGGATCTCGTAATCCTCAACCGGGATATCTACGAAATCGCTATCACGGAGAAGTTCAGCTCTCTGCTAGCTGGCTCCATGACGAAAAGGCAGATGGAGAACCAGGCCCTGTATATCCTGGGGAAAGTCTTCAACTTACTGAAGCCGGATGGGGAGATCTTCATGATCGCTACCCACTTCGCTCTGGAGACTCGAGAGAAAATCAAGGTCACGTTCCTGAGTAAACAGGAGAAAAAGAATTTCGTGCTTTTTGGCCATATCTTCAAAACCAAAGAGAGGCCCCTCCTAAAAGGCATGTCCCTGCAAGTGAATCGATTCGATTTTCAAAAATACCTAAACCCTCCTTATGTGGAGAAAGAAGTGCTGGACAGGATCCTTGGCGGTCGCAGCCCGGAAAGCATGGCACCGGAAGAGATTCAGGAGTTGCCTTTTCTTGGTTTCTCGCTCCATGATGGGCTTGCTTATGACCAGGAAGAAGTATGGGGGCGACTTCTTTCTGTTTATTTCAACAAGATCTTCCTGAAACCGCTTCTTCCACAGACGGTCAAAGAAGAGTGGCAGAAGAGGTTCACCACAGGCTCGTATACGCCCCAATACATGCTCATTTACCTAGGGCAGAAGAGGCCTCTTCAGACAACCCTCGGAGACCTGAGAAGAGATGTGATGGAGTCGAGACTCCCGGGTTGCCCTTTGTCTCTTGTTGCGGATTATCGGGATTCTTTTGATTATGTCATGGCAACCCTGGGGGTGGTGAAGAAAATCAAGGCGGGGGGCTATGCCAGTCTTCCGGAGTTCTTCATGGAAAGACTGAAGGAGCCGCTGGAGAATAAGAAAAGAAGGCATGCGGGTCTCAATCATGTTCTCAAGCTCCTGGCCAAGATCCATCGCTTTGAGAAATTGAAGGATGTCCTCAATCCGGACAACATAGAAGGCGTCAGGACCCCTGTTCTCAAGAACCTGGAGACTCTATCTCTTTTCGGGTTTACCTATGGAGAACTGAAAGAGATCTTTCTCATCGTGGTCGGCCACACTCCCATGGGGCGCATCCTCTCGGGGAAAATGAACGAGAAGAGCTTGAGGCCCTTTTCAGACCTGGCTCGGACTTACGAGCTTCAGCAAGCTCTCAACCTTCTCCGATATTGCCGGCTGATGAGCGTATCCGAGACCGCGGCCTCAAAAAAGACGGACCTTAACCAGGAAGAGCTTGCAGAGCTTTTCGATCTGTATGAATCCATCGTGAAAGTCGTGACCAATTCCGAAATGGATTGGGATAGGCTCCTGGATGAGAAAGTGAGCAGCCTCGGAGGGATTCAGCGCATGGTGGTGCGCAGGATTCTAAAAATGATGAACCATTTCCAGTTCTTAAACAACTGGCCAGAGCTGTGTAGCAAGGGAGAAATGGAAAAGGAGACCCTTGCCGACTATAATGAACAATCCCTTGTGAAGATAGAAAATGTCATCAAGCTGGTAACGATCATTGACCAGTTTGAAAGGACCTTTTTCAAAGACGACGTCCTACAGACATCTGTTTTCTACAGGAAGTTTCTTAATATCGAATTCCATGGAACGGTTCGTATCTTCGAGAGGCTGCGGAGCGACCTTGTCTTTATTCTGCTCTGGATCGCCGTGCATGTGGTGAGGGGGGATTTGATCAACTTCAATCCCATCCTCGCACACGTTGCGCCTTCAGAGATCGACGGTCACATCCGGAGGCTGGAAGAGGAACTCCTTTCGATCAACATCCATTACCTCGGTCTAGAGGCGTTGAAGCGATTCAGTGACCAACTCTACCAGGATCGCATATCTTTCATTCTGGGGACAGGATTCCAATTGAGAGTCCATGAGGAGACCCGGGGCATTGAGATCGCTTATGTGGATATGGATGAGAACATTCGGGAGCTGGAAGCGCAGGCCAGGAAGCTCTCCGGCGTCAGCATATCGGACATCCCTTTCAAGGATCTGGAGGCATTGGACAGGCTCTTTTCCAACCTGGAGGGGTTTTACCAGAGCTATCTGAGACTGATTGCCCACGAAGAAAAGGACATCAGGTTTCCCGAAAGGCAAAGGGAATGGGTGAACAAGGCTCAAAAACTCAGGGATTCTCTCAGAACGAGCTTCATCCAAGTGATTTTCAGGCCCGAAGACATCTATTCTGATCTCGACCGGCTTCATCGTCACTCTCCTTCTCTGTTGCAGTTCCTTCTTCCGGAATTTGTCTCTTTTCGAGAAGTAGAGCTCCCGGAGGAAACGTTGCGAAAGACATCCCTCTTGGAGCACATCCTTGCCAGCGTCAAGAAAATCGAGGCGCTTATCATGAGGGATAGAGGCAACTTCCAGGATACACAGCTCCTGCACCAAATGGCCCAGAGGGAGTTTGGGCCCATGGCAGCCGGAATCGTAGGTCTCAACGAGTTCCAAATAGAGACCCTGGAAAATATGGTTGAAAGCTTGAGAAGAAAGCCGGCCCTCTTCGAAGCCCTCATTAAGTCATTCATTTTCAGGGACGTGGGCCTTCTGCCGACTCTAAGGGATAAGTACAAGGGTCGTTTCAACCCGGCGGACCATGCACAGGCAGGGGCGGTATTTCTGGAAAAAGAGAAAATTGCCCTACGGTACAATAAGGACAAGGAAGCAGAACGCTATCTCGCGCTTCTGGTGAAATACCATAACCTCCTCCATCATATGATCAGAGGGGAATTCTCCTTCTACGCCATCCAGGAGGTCGTAGACCTTGGGGACCAGGACGTGCTTGACGCTATCTTCCTGAGTTCCTTTATCATGTTTTATGCCATGGGAGAGGATCTCATGATGGAGGACCTGGCTACCCAACTGTTCCAGTTGAGAACTCTGTGTCACAGGATCCTATCGGGACAAACCAAACCGGAGGATCACCTGGCGGACAGATATGCCCATAAGGGACACGTATTCCATGCATTAACTGCCTATCGCAGCAACGGCCTTCCTGACGGAGTCCCTCCTTCCGGATACCTTGAATTCTATGAGTGGCAGGAGTCAAAAAGAGAAGATTACGCTCAGTCAGGGAAGATGGTCTATGCGCTGGAGAGAATTTTCAGGCTGAGGGGAATCAGGTATGTGGAATTTGCTGACCTTGCGAACTTCATGGTCAATGTCCCTTCGATGTTCATTTACAGGAAAAGGGGTTACGCTGGCATCGGTTATGCTACCTTTGAAAGAGAACTCTATGAGGCGCTTCGCATTTATAACAGCCTCGCAGGGTTGTCGGAAGCAGTAAGGCACTTCATCTTTCAGTGCCTGGTGACTGATGAGGTGCGTATTTTTGGGTTTCAAAAAGTGAGTTCCTACCTGAACTATGAAAACATAACGAAACTTCTTCTCATTGCGCTTCTAGGATCAAAAGAACTGAAGAAGCAGGGCAAAGCCTTATGTATCGATTTTTTGACCATGGCGGACAAGATCGAGAAACGGTATGAAGCGGTCAATGATTTTCTTGGCCATTTTTCAGCTGAACAGATATTCGGGGCCTCGGATGCTCTTGTTCATTTTTTCAGAGCCAAGAGCGGCATCACCCTGCGAAAACATGAGACCTATGGAGTGCTCACCATTGATTTCACCGACAAGATCAACATTGGGCAGAAGATAAGGCACGTGAGAGCCATCAGAGAGGTGGACAAGCTCAAGAAGTACTTCCACTTAACCTTGCAGTCATTGAGAAAGCTCCCTTTTCAAACCGATGACTACGAACTGGAACTGGAGAAAGCATTCGAACAGAGGCTGTCAGAATTGACAGACCTGATGCTGGACCGGGCCAAGAAGCAGATGGAGTCAGCAAAGGATTTCAGGGCAATCCATGAACTTTTCATGGACCTGACGGAAAGGTCCCTCGATATAGGATTCAGCGAAGAGCAGAGGCTTAGACTGACGGATCTCTATGAGCTGACCAAAGATAATTTGAGAAGGGAAAAGCTCATGGAGATGGGCCATGACCTTGAAATGATGCAGGACGAGGGTCAGTTGAGGAGTTACTGGGGCAGGGTCAAGTGGTATCTCCTCAACAACCGTCCCTTTCTAGGCAAGGAATTCGAAAACATCATTGCCAAGAAGGTTGACGAGACCATGGAAGCCATCAGGGAGCGCAGGAGGGGCGAAGCATGAAAGAGTATATTCAAGTTTCTACCACCACAGAAAAGCGGGAAGATGCGAATAGGTTAGCCAGATCTCTCGTGGAAAAGAGGTTGGCAGCCTGCGCGCAGGTCATTGGACCCGTGAAAAGCACCTATTGGTGGAAGGGGAAAATGGATGAGGCGGATGAATGGCTCTGCATCATGAAAACGCGAAGAGAGATCTACAGGCAACTCGAAAAAGAGCTAAAAGCCATCCATCCCTACGAGGTGCCTGAAATCAGCGCCGTAGCTCTGATTGAAGGAATGGAAAGCTATCTTCGGTGGATAGAGGAGGAGACAGAGAAAAAGAGGCCTTGAGCCGTGTACCTTATACCGCACAGTCGGACATATCCCCGCCGAGCTTTGACAGGCCATGTTTGAGAGCAGGCAGCACCACCGAAAGATTATCCTGGACGCCTCCCGGACTTCCCGGGAGATTGATGATCAAGGACCGGCGGCGGACACCGGCGATGGCTCTGGACAGCATGGCATGGGGTGTCTTTTTGAGACTGGTGGCCCGCATAGCTTCGGCTATTCCCGGTACCTGGTAGTCGATCACTTCTTCCATGGCTTGAGGGGTCTGATCGGTTGGGCTGAGCCCTGTCCCTCCCGACGTGATGATCAGAGACAGGCAATCCTTGTCAGCCCACTCACAAAGGGTCTCGACGATCTGCCGGCGGTTGTCAGGAACGATCTTCCTCTTGATGACGGAAAATCCATTCTCCTGAAGAAGCCTCAAGGCGACCTCGCCGCTTTTGTCTTCTCTTTTTCCCTGCGAACCTTTGTCGCTGATGGTAAGGACACCAGCCGTGAAGGTACTTTCCATGGAAACGGCCTTATCCTGCTGCCTTGGCCGCAGCGATGACCTTGTCCGCCAGTTGGGCGGGCACTTCCTCATAGTGGAAATGCTCCATCCTGAAGGTTCCCCGGCCAGCGGTTAGGGCGTTCAAGTCAATAGCGTATTTAAGCACCTCGGACATGGGGGCCTGAGCCTTGATCACCTGATACCTGCCCTTAGTATCCACTCCCAGAACACGGCCACGCCGGCTGTTGAGATCACCCATGACATCACCCATGGCATCGTCAGGTACAATGATTTCCATTTTCATGATCGGCTCGAGAAGCACAGGATTCGCATCCTGAACTGCTTTCTTGAGGCACATGCTCGCTGCAATCTTAAATGCCATTTCCGAGGAATCCACTTCATGGGATTTTCCGTCGTAGAAGCGGACCTTGAGATCAACGATAGGATAGCTGGCGAGGACTCCGGTCTTTATGGCTTCCAGAATCCCCTTCTCCACCGCAGGTACAAAGTTGCGGGGAACATTCATCCCCACCAGGGCGTTTTCAAACTCATAGCCCGCCCCTCTTTCAAGGGGAGAAACATCAAAATGCACCTCCGCAAACTGCCCGCGGCCCCCTGATTGTTTCTTGTGGCGGTAGATGACACCCTGGACCGGTTTCTTGATCGTCTCTTGATAGGGCACTTTCAACGGTTTCAGGTTGACTTCCACTCCAAACTTCCGTGCCAGTTTTTCACATGTGGCCTCCAGATGAATCTGACCGGTTCCTGAAAGCACGATTTCTGAAGTGGCCTGATCTCGCTCCAGTCTCAGGGTAGGATCTTCCTCAAGGAGTCTCGCGAGAGATGTAAACAGCTTGTCCTCGCTCCCTTTCACTTTCGCTTCCACAGCATAAGAGATGACAGGCGGGAGCGGTTGAATCGGCGTGTAGATGATGGCGTCACTCTCTGCACAGAGGGTGTCTCCTGTGGCGGTTTCCTTGAGCTTGGGAATAGCAACGATGTCTCCCGGAACAGCCATTTCAGTGGATTGTTGCTTTTTGCCTTCCAGAATCAAAAGCTGCCCGAATTTTTCTTTCGAGCCTTTGTTCGCGTTGTAAACTGTGGAATCCGACTTGAGGGTGCCCGAAAAAACCCGCAAAAGGGTGAGCTTGCCCGCAAAGGGATCAGCCACCGTCTTAAAAACCAGGGCGGAGAACGGCGCATCAGGCGCAGCCTTTCTCCGGATGATCTCCTGCGATCCGGGCTTCTTGCCTTCCAGGGTTTTCCTTTCACCGGGCGCAGGAATACCTTGGAGAATGAGATTCATGAGGTGGGGGACCCCTACATTGAGCGTTGAGGACCCACCTAGAACGGGTACCAGCAGCCCGGACTTGATTCCCTTGATGAACGTTTCCTCCATTTCCTGAAGGGAGAGTTCTTCCCCCTCCAGGTATTTCTCCATGATTTCATCGTCAGCCTCAACGATGTTTTCAAGCATCTTTTCGCGCCAAATCCTGACCAGGTCCTGCATGTCTCCAGGCACATCGGATTCCTCAAAGTTCCCGGTTCCGTCTTTCGCATAGAGGTAAGCCTTCATCTTGATCAGGTCGACGAGTCCCTGGAATTTGTCTTCAGCGCCGATGGGCAGAAATACGGGTGTCGCCTTCACCTCAAAAGTCTTCGTTATTTCTTCCACAACTCCGTAGAAGTTGCTTCTTTCCCTGTCCATTTTGTTGACAAAGATGATCCTCGGCAGGTTCAACTCATCCGCAAACCCCCAGACCTTTCGGGTGCCAAATTTGACCCCCGCCGTGGCGTCAATGACCACTACCACTCCATCAGCGGCCTGGAGAGAGGCCTTCGTGTCCGAAAGAAAATTATCGTCTCCCGGGGTATCGATCAAGTTAATGGTATGTTTTTTCCAGTCACAGTGATGAATGGAAGTGGTGATCGTGATTCTTCGCTTTATCTCCTCTGGCTCGAAATCGAGATTGGAACTTCCATCATCAACGCGTCCGAGTCTTGTCGTGGACTTCCCATTAAAAAGCATGGCTTCTGCCAGAGAGGTCTTGCCTGAGCCCACGTGGGCTATGAAAGCGGTATTTCTCAATAGATCACTTTTTCTTTCCATAATCGGTTCCTTTCCGAATTATCTCAAGCCCGCGGTCGACCACGGGGATCAATTTTCGCAGAGACGGGACAACACACCTCCAAAAAAGCAGCAAAGAGAGGATCAGATGACGACGAAGAATAAAGGGCAGAGATGATCTACCGGAAATAAAAAAGTTACTTTAATGCATGAAACAATGTCAAGGCAAGAAATAGGAAAAGGAATTTTTTGATTGCGAAATGATCGATTTGTGCTAAATTAAATAATTTTATAGGAGAAGCCTTCTATTTTCAGAATGGCGGTTGACCAACTCATAGAAGAATTCATCAAGGCCCTGGAAACCCAGAAGGGGTACTCCCCCCACACCATCAGAAGCTACAGGATCGACCTGAAGCAATTTTGGGGTTTTCTGATGGGAAAACAAGAGGAGGCTGGCAAAGAACCACGATCGGCCATTGAGTCAGTCGATTTCCCACTGATCAGGGAGTTCTTCGGCCGGCTTTTCGGGAAGTATCGCAGGACGACCATTTCACGCAAGCTTTCTGCGGTCAGGTCATTTTTCACTTTCCTGGAGAAAAAGGGCTTGAAGGTGGGTAATCCTGCCGGGGAAATCTCAACGCCCAAGCAAGAGAGATATATACCCAATTACCTTCCCGTGGATGAGATGTTCAGGCTTCTTGACAGGCCTGACAGACAGAGGCCCTTGGGTCTCAGAGACTTGGCTATCCTGGAGGTGCTTTACTCTTGCGGAATCCGCGTGAGTGAACTGGCAGGACTGAATCTGGGTAGCATGGATTTCGATCAGCGCCTTGTGAAAGTGTTTGGAAAAGGGAGCAAAGAGAGAATTGTTCCCGTAGGGAAACAGGCTATAAGTGCAGTAAAGGCCTATCTTGAATCGACGGCGGGCCTGAGGAGAAAGGCCTATGGGGATATCCGGGAGGGACCCCTTTTCGTCAACTTCAGGGGAGGGCGCCTCAGTACCCGCAGTATCGGGAAAATCGTCAAGAAATATGGGAGAGAGAGCGGTTTAATGACGGACATCAGTCCCCATGACCTGAGGCATACCTTTGCGACCCATCTTCTGGATGGAGGTGCTGACCTCAGGTCGGTGCAGGAGCTTCTGGGTCATGCAAGCCTGTCCACCACGCAGAAATACACCCATGTGACCCTCGACAGGTTGATGGAAGTGTATGACAAGGCGCACCCGAGGAGCAAATAGGAGCGGCGCGTACCCCCCGTCGGAGGCTGGAGGAGCGTCGCGCCTTTGGCGTGACTTGAGGCACGAGGTAAAGGCAGAAGTCAGGAGACGGAATTCGGAGGGAAGGAAGGGGCAAAGGAGCAGTGACGAGTGACAGGTGACGAGAGACGAGTGAGAGATCGGGAGCGAATGCGCGGGACCACGGTTCTTGCAGTCCGAAAGGACGGGAGGTCCGTGATGGCAGGGGATGGTCAGGTGAGCATGGGAGAGACCATCATGAAACACAAGGCCGTCAAGGTGCGCTTTATGTACAAGGATGCCGTTCTCGTGGGATTTGCGGGCGCGGCCGCTGATGCGTTCAATCTGTTCGAAAGGCTGGAGGCGAAGCTTGAAAAGTTCAAGGGGAACCTGACCAGAGCAGCCGTAGAGCTTGCAAAAGACTGGCGCACCGATAGAATTTTGCGAAGGTTGGAGGCGCTGATCCTGGCTATGGATCGTGAACACATGCTGATCATATCAGGAACCGGCGATGTGATTGAACCGGATGAATCGGTGGCTGCCATCGGGTCAGGAGGCCCGTATGCACTGGCAGCGGCACGGGCACTCGTTGCCCATTCCGCGCTCGACGCGCCAAGCATTGCGCTGGAAGCACTGAAGATCTCAGCTTCCATCTGCATATATACGAATGAGCAGATTGTCGTCCATGAGATCGGAGAGAAGGCTTAGACATGGAGACAGGGAACGAGAACAAAGATGATCTCATGAAAGTCCTCACGCCCAGGGAGATCGTATCTGAGCTCGACAAGTACATCATCGGCCAGCATGAAGCAAAGCGCTCTGTGGCCATCGCCCTCAGGAACAGGTGGCGCAGGCAACAGGTACCACGGGAACTCAGGGACGAAATCGCTCCCAAGAACATCATCATGATCGGACCAACAGGCGTAGGCAAGACAGAGATCGCAAGACGCCTTGCGAGGCTTGCCAGATCGCCATTTCTTAAGATCGAGGCCACGAAGTTTACTGAAGTGGGCTATGTCGGGCGGGATGTGGAGTCCATGATCAGAGACCTGACTGAGCTTGCGGTCAACATGGCAAAAAAGGAGGAACAGGAAAAGGTCAAAACAAAAGCTCGGGAGATGTCCGAAGAGAGGCTCCTGGACCTTCTCTTGCCCAAAAGAAAGGAAGAGATCCGAGAACCGGAGGAGGGGGACAAGGAGAAACTCCTTGAGGTCGTCAAGGCTGACAAATGGGAGATGGATACCACCAGGGAGAAACTGAGGAGGCTCCTCCGGAGCGGCAAGCTGGATAGCCGCTATGTGGAACTGGAAGTGACCAACAGAAGCATGCCCATGGTGGAGATTTTTTCCAATACGGGCCTCGAAGAGATGGAATTCAATATCAAAGAAGTCTTCGGGAACCTTTTCCCTTCGAGGAAAAAGAAGAGAAGGGTAAAAGTGCCGGAAGCCATTGAGTTTCTTATCCAAGAGGAGTCTCAGAAGCTCATTGACATGGATCATGTGGTTCAGGAAGCGATCCGCATGACCGAGCAAAATGGAATCATATTCCTGGACGAGTTGGACAAAATTGCAGGCTCCGGGGCCAAGTACGGGCCCGACGTATCGCGCGAGGGAGTGCAGCGCGATCTTCTTCCTATCGTGGAAGGTTCCACGGTGACCACCAAGTACGGAATGGTCAAAACGGATCACATCCTTTTCATCGCCGCGGGTGCTTTCAATTTGAGCAAGCCCTCGGATCTTCTGCCAGAACTCCAGGGGAGGTTTCCCATTCGCGTCGAGCTCGACTCTCTGTCCCAGGAGGACTTCGTTCGTATCCTCAAGGAACCGAAGAACGCGCTGATTACCCAGTACGAATCCCTCCTTGCCACAGAGGGAGTGGAGCTTGTCTTTGAGGAATCCGCAGTTGATGAGATCGCGCTGATTGCGAGCAAAGTCAACGAGCGGATGGAGAACATCGGGGCCAGGCGCTTGCATACGGTCATGGAAAAACTCCTGGACGAAATATCCTTTAGTGCCCCGGATATGGCAACAAAGAGGGTCGTCATCGACCGAAAGTATGTGGCAGAGAGGCTGAAGGACATCATCGAGGACGAATACCTGAGCAAGTATATTCTCTAAAATGAAGAAGATCGCCATGGCCATGCACCCAAGGGATAGAGCAAAAGTACTTATTGAGGCTTTGCCCTATATCCGCCGGTTCGCCAATGCAACGATTGTCGTGAAATACGGCGGACACGCGATGGTGGATGAAAACCTGAAGAAGGACTTTGCCCTGGATATCATTCTCATGAAGTATGTAGGCCTCAACCCTGTGGTCGTCCATGGGGGTGGACCCCAGATCGGCAGTTTACTGAAGAGGCTGTCCATTCAATCGGAATTCGTGGATGGCATGAGGGTGACGGACGAACAGACCATGGATGTGGTGGAGATGGTCCTCGTAGGAAAGGTCAACAAAGAGATCGTAACCCTCATCAACCAAAACGGCGGTCAGTCTGTGGGACTCTCGGGCAAGGATGGCAAACTCATCACAGCCAAGAAGATGAAATACATAAGAAAGAAGGGGGATGATCAACCCCCTGAGATCATTGATATCGGCATGGTGGGAGAAGTGACCGGCGTGAACAATGACCTCCTCAAGAACCTCCTGGCCAGCCAGTTCATCCCTGTCATTGCTCCGGTGGGCGCGGGAAGGAAAGGCGAAACATACAACATCAATGCGGACCATGTGGCTGGCCGTATCGCGGCATCTCTAAGAGCGCGGAAGCTCATCCTTCTGACGGACACAGAAGGAGTTCTCGACAAAGAGGGGAAGCTTATTTCCACTGTTCGGTTGAAAGATTGCCAGATCCTCATTGACGATGGCACCATCAAAGGAGGGATGATTCCCAAGATCACCTGCTGTGCTGAAGCTCTGAAAGGGGGAGTAAAAAAGGCCCATATCATTGACGGACGCAAGGAGCACGCGATTTTGCTGGAGATCTTCTCAAAGGAAGGCATCGGCACAGAGGTTGTGCCGTAACGCAAAAGGGAGCGCTTCGCTCGATGAGCACTTTGTTTGAGGAGCAACGCTTCGGGCTTTAAGGAGCGCTTTGCTTGAGGGAACGGCGGATGAGCAAGAACGGGCGCTTGCCAACGCCGGATGTCGAAGGCCCAACGGAACAAGAGAAAACGGGAAATGACCGTTGAGAAAGGCTCCATGCCCAACGACAAGAATGCCGAATGTACGGGTGATGTTATGAACTCATCAGCATCAAAAACCACAATGGACCTCGCCGACAAGTATCTTTTCCCCACCTACAAGCGGTCGCACCTGGTCCTGGTCAGAGGGGAAGGGTGCCGTGTGTGGGACGAAGACGGGAAGCAATACCTCGACTTTGTGGGCGGCATCGCCGTCTGTGCCCTCGGCCACAGTTCTCCTGTTGTCAGCAGGGCGCTGGAAGATCAATCCAGAAGGCTGGTCCATGTGTCCAACTTGTTTTACACGAAGCCGCAGGTGGAACTCGCGCAGCTCCTGGTGGGAAACTCCTTTGCGGACCGTGTTTTTTTCTGCAACAGCGGTGCAGAGGCGAATGAGGCGGCTATCAAGCTCGCCAGGCGATATTCCAGAGAGAAATACGGCCCCGGGAGACATACGATCATCAGCATGAAAGGCTCTTTCCACGGCCGAACCATGGCCACCCTCTCCGCAACAGGCCAGGCCAAGATTCAAACAGGGTATGATCCTCTGTTGGAAGGCTTCAAATTCGTCCCATTCAATGATCTCTCCGGTTTGGAAGAGGCAGTGGATGACTCTGTCTGCGCTGTGATGCTCGAGCCTATTCAGGGAGAGGGGGGTGTTGTCTGTCCCCAGCCAGACTATCTCCAGGGGGTAAAAGAGCTATGTCAGGAAAAGGGCCTGCTCCTCATCTTCGATGAAGTCCAAACCGGCATGGGCCGCACAGGGAAGCTGTTCGCCCATGAGCATTATGGCATCACACCCCACATCATGAGCCTTGCGAAGGCACTGGGAAATGGACTTCCCATTGGCGCCATGCTCAGCGTAGAGGAGCTGAGCAGCGCCTTTGGACCCGGAAGCCATGCCACTACCTTTGGAGGGACACCTCTCGTCACGGCTGTGGCGAAGGCCGTTCTGACGAGCCTCCTGAACGATGGATGGCTTGCTCATTGCCGCAGCATGGGAGAATATTTCCGAAGTGAGTTGGAAAACCTCAAAGCGAAGCATCCCGTCATCAAAGAGATAAGGGGCCTCGGGCTCATGGTCGGGGTGGAACTCGAGCAACCTGGAGCGCCCATCGTAGAGGCATGTTTGGAGAGGGGCTTCCTGATCAACTGCGCTCAGGATAAGGTCCTTCGTTTTGTCCCCCCGCTGATTGTGAGCAAAGAGGAAATCGATGCTCTCATCCATGTCCTTGATGAGGAACTGAAATGAAGGAGGAATTTGAGATTGGGCGATAAGCTTGAGAGGATAGTCCTGGCCTATTCAGGTGGGCTGGATACATCTGTGATTCTTTCTTGGCTTCAGGAGAAATATCAATGCCCCGTGGTCGCTTTTGCAGCCGATCTTGGGCAAGGTGAGGAACTGAATGAGGTACGGGAAAAAGCGACTAAAACGGGTGCCGAGCGGGTGATCATCGAGGATCTCAAGGAGGATTTTGCTCGAGAATTCGTATGGCCTGCCATCCGAGCAAATGCGGTCTACGAGTCAGGGTATCTTCTGGGCACCTCTTTGGCCAGACCGCTCATCGCCATGAGGCAGGTGGAGGCTGCGAGAAAAACGGGGGCCAACGCCGTGAGCCACGGTGCTACGGGAAAAGGCAATGACCAAGTGCGGTTCGAGATCGCTTACATGGCTCTGGCGCCTGATTTGAAGATTATAGCGCCGTGGAAGATTTGGGATTTCAAAGGAAGGGAGGATCTGACAAAGTACGCGAAGTCGAGAAATATCCCTGTCCCTGTGTCGAAAGAAAAACCCTATTCCATCGACCGGAATCTTTTGCACATCAGTTTCGAAGGCGGGATCCTGGAGGACACATGGAAGGAGCCTCCGAAGGATATGTTCGTCCTCACCGTAGCCCCGGAGGATGCCCCCGACCATCCCACCTATGTGGAGATTGAGTTCAAGGAGGGCAACGCCACTGCTTTGAATGGTGAACCCATGTCTCCAGCGAGGTTGCTGGCCCGTCTGAATGACCTCGGGGGAGCAAATGCCATAGGGAGGGTGGACATTGTAGAGAACCGGTACGTGGGGATGAAGTCAAGAGGCGTCTATGAGACGCCAGGGGGAACGATCCTTAGAATCGCTCACCAGGCCATGGAATCCATCACCATGGACCGCGAAGTCATGCATCTTCGGGATGGACTCATTCCCCGCTATGCGGAGATGATCTACTATGGTTACTGGTTTTCTCCTGAGAGGCGGATGCTTCAAGCACTCATGGATGAAGCCCAGAAAAACGTCACGGGAGTGGTGAGGCTGAAGCTGTACAGAGGCAATTGCATCGCAGTGGGAAGGAAATCTGATTTATCCCTGTATCATCCCGGCTTCGCCACATTTGAAGAAGACGAGGTCTATAACCAGAAAGACGCTGAAGGGTTCATCAGGCTGAGTGCGCTCAGGCTCAAGATAGCAACGCTCCTTGGAAGGAAGCAGTGAGGAGAATCAGTTGCTATGAGGAAAAAGAAGATGTCTCAAAAGACTTGGGGAGGGCGTTTCAAGGAAACCATCGATGAGGTCGTAGACCGCTTCAACGCCTCTCTTCCATTTGATCAGCGCCTCTATGCTCAAGATATCGAGGGAAGTATCGCCCACTGTCGCATGCTCGGCGAGCAGGGAATCATCTCAAAGGAAGAGGGTTCCCTGATTATAGACGCCCTCGGAGAAATCAAGAGAGAAATGGAAAGGGGTGATTATGCTTTCGACAAAGGACATGAAGACATTCACACCCTTGTCGAAAAAGCGCTCATAGAAAAGGTGGGCGCGGTCGGAGAGAAGCTCCATACCGGTAGAAGCCGGAATGATCAGGTGGCTCTTGACGTCCGCATGTTTGTAAAAGATGCGATTCACAGGGTGGCTTCCCTGATCAAAGAAATGCAGGGGGTCTTAGTCATCCTGGCGGAAAAGCATATAGATCTCATCGCGCCCGGCTATACGCACCTTCAGCGCGCTCAGCCGATTCTTTTGTCCCATCACCTCCTCGCTTACTACGAGATGTTGAAAAGGGACAGGCAGAGGTTTCTGGAGAGCCACAAGAGGGTGAACATCATGCCTCTTGGCAGCGCCGCCCTCGCAGGTTCCACGTTTCCTCTTGATCGGGAGATGGTGGCGAAGGAACTGGGTTTTGAGGAGATCTCTAATAACAGCATGGATGCTGTCAGTGACAGGGATTTTGTACTGGAATTCCTTTTCGCCTCAGCGGTGCTCATGATGCATCTAAGCCGTCTCGGCGAGGAAATGGTGATCTGGTCCTCCAAGGAGTTCGATTTCGTCATCCTGCCGGATGCTTTCTGCACAGGAAGCAGCATCATGCCTCAGAAAAAGAACCCGGATGTGCCCGAACTGGTGAGGGGTAAAACTGGGCGTGTCTACGGACATCTCATGGCCCTTCTGACGACCATGAAAGGTCTGCCACTGACCTACAACAAGGATCTCCAGGAGGACAAAGAACCCCTTTTTGACACCGTGGACACCGTGGAGCAATGCCTGATGGTGATGGCGAGAGTCCTGAAAGAAGTCTCTTTTGACAAGGAGGTGATGAGGAAGGCGGTCGACAAGGGGTACCTGGTGGCCACTGATCTAGCGGACTACCTGGTGAGAAAGGGGATGACCTTCCGTAAGGCCCACGAGACCGCAGGGAAGATGGTCCTGCATGCGATAGACCAGAACAAGGAATTGGGGCAACTTACTCTCAAGGAAATGAAAGGCTTCGCGCGACAGATCGAAAAGGATGTCTATCAGTGGCTTGAGCCCTCCTTTTGTGTCACCAGAAGGAACATTCCTGGCGGGACGGGGCCCGATATGGTGCGAAAAAGCATCGTAAAGGCGTGGGAGGAACTGGGCTCTTGAACGGCGGTCGGCACCTCAGTTTCGTCGTTGCTCTGGGACTTCTCCTGATGGTTCCGTCTTGCGGAAAGAAGGCACCACCCTTTTTGGCTCAGAAGAGCTTTGATGCGAAAGTGTCGTCTTTGGAGGCTGAAGGCGAAGAAGGGTACGCTATCCTGAAAGGAAAAACCCAAATGGCACAGAGGGACACGGAGAACTTGACGGGCTGTAGAGTGTACTTTGCTCAATATTCACCCGATAATGCCCCCTGTGACGGATGTCCGATCGAGTATCAGGGCTATTATTCCTTTGGGCCGGAGGTCGCGAAGGACGGCAAGTTCTTCTGTAAGATTGATGCGATTACCCCCGGGCAGATCTATTTTTTCAGAGTGAGTCTCGTGGGGCCGAAAGAGGTCCTGGGGCCACCCTCCAATGATGTGAGGGTGGAGGTGAAGTAGGAGGGCACTTTAGGTAGTTAAAAGCGTTTCCCATGCATCATTTCCAATACAAAAATAGTGAGCTGTTTTGCGAAGAGGTACCTGTTAAACAGATAGCCGAAAATGTGGGGACTCCCTTCTATCTCTATTCCCATGCCACGTTGAGACAGCATTTCAGGGCTTTTGATGATGCCTTTGGCGACGTCAATCATCTGACCTGCTTTTCCATGAAATCCAATTCCAACCTGTCCATCCTGAGGTTGTTCTACAACGAGGGCGGGGGGGTGGACATTGTTTCGGGAGGAGAACTCTTCCGGGCTTTGAAAGCAGGGGTTGACCCAAAGAGAATTGTTTATTCAGGCGTGGGCAAAAGGGCTGAAGACATGGAGTACGCCCTCCAGTCCAACATTCTGATGTTCAACGCTGAGTCATCCCAGGAAATTTTTCTGCTTAACGAGATTGCGAGGAGACTTGGGAAGAAGGCTGGCCTGAGCATCAGGGTGAATCCGGACATCGACCCTCAAACCCATCCCTACATTTCCACAGGGCTGAAGGAGAACAAATTCGGAATCGATATCAACAGAGCGTTGGAAGACTACACAGCGGCCGCAGGGCTGAGCAACCTGACCATACTGGGAGTATCGTGTCACATCGGCTCGCAACTCACCAAACTGAGCCCCTTTGTGGATTCTTTGAAAAAGCTCAAGAACCTGATAAGAATACTTCGGGAAGCGGGAATTCACGTTCAATACCTTGACCTGGGTGGCGGCTTGGGAATCACCTATGACAAGGAAGAGCCGCCCCATCCGAGGGAATATGCGAAGGCCATCAAGGCGGAGCTGGACATGAAGGATCTCACCGTCATCCTTGAGCCGGGCCGGGTGATCGTGGGCAATGCGGGGATACTGATCACGAAGGTTCTCTACGCCAAGGTGACGGAGGACAAGACTTTCGTCATCGTCGACGCTGCCATGAACGACCTCATCAGACCAAGCCTTTACGGATCGTTCCACGGCATTCAGCCTGTGGAGCGACGCATGCGTCGAAAGGTCAAGGCGGACGTTGTAGGGCCCATTTGCGAGTCGAGTGATTTCCTGGCCAAGGACAGAGAAATGGAAAGGTTCGACCCCGGAGAACTAATGGCTGTCATGAGTGCCGGCGCATACGGTTTCAGCATGTCCTCCAATTACAACTCCAGGCCGCGCGTAGCGGAAGTGATGGTCAAGGGGAATGAATACTACCTGATCAGGGCGAGGGAAACGGTTGATGATCTGGTGAAAGGGGAGGAGATTCCGGACTTCCTGGTCAAAACCGTCCTATGAGCTAGGTAAACTCCTTATGAATCCTGTGTCATAAGGGTATTCCAAATCTCGTTTCCAAGGGGGGAGGGAGAAACTTCATTCCTGTCGTAGCGCATCAGAAGAGTGATTCAGAGCAGGAAATGCGGACGTCATAGAACCATCCCGAGTGAGACTCCGAATTCGGGGTCTCCATCTTTAACCAGGAGAGGAGGGTCTTATGTTCAAGGGATCTATCGTGGCCATCGTAACACCTTTCAGAAATGGTAAAGTCGACGAAAAAACCTTTCGGGACTTGATAGAATTCCAGATCCAGAACGGCACGAGCGCCATTGTCCCCTGCGGAAGTACGGGGGAGTCAGCAACGCTCAGCATGGAAGAACACAACCGAGCCATCGATATCGCTGTGGAAGCTGTCAGGAAGAGAGTTCCAGTGATCGCCGGCACCGGCGGCAACAGCACGAGAGAAGCAATCGAGCTCACGGAACATGCCAGGAAAACTGGCGCTGACGCCACCCTGCAGGTCACCCCTTACTATAACAAGCCGACCCAGGAGGGTCTCTACCAGCACTTCAAGGCAGTGGCCAAGGCGGTACCGCTGCCCCAAGTTCTCTACAATGTTCCAGGAAGGACGAGTGTGAACATGCTCCCCGCGACAGTGGCCCGCCTTGCAGAATTACCGGAAGTGGTGGCCATCAAGGAGGCCTCAGGAGACCTGGGGCAGATGGCGGAAATCGTACGGTTAGCAGGGGACAACATTACCCTGCTCTCCGGGGATGACAATCTAACCTTGCCAGTGCTGGCGATTGGAGGGAAAGGGGTCGTCTCAGTCGTTGCTAATATCGTACCCAAGGACACGGCCCAGATGATAGAAGCATGGGAAAACGGCCAGCCGGATAAGGCAAAAGGACTTTTCTACAAACTGCTTCCCTTGTGTCAGGCCATGTTTTACGAGACAAATCCGATTCCTGTGAAAACGGCTCTAGCGCTCATGGGAAAGATCGATGGAGAGATGCGGCTGCCCCTTTGCCCCATGGCGGCTGCAAATCTGGATAGACTCAAGAAGGCCCTTAATGACTACGGGCTGATGAAATGACAATGAGAGTGTGGAAGGCACAGAAAGATGGATCACGAAAACACGGAAAAAAGAGAACATGAAACGGATCTCTTGCTGAAAACGAATAACGATGGTCTCGTAAAAAGTCAGAAAGCGTCCTTTTTCGTCACTCCGGCGAAAGCCGGAATCCAGGAAGAACGAGCACTTCTGGACCCCGGCGCCTGTCCCGGACCCCGATCCGGGATTCGCCGGGGTGACGGCTTTGATGACTTTTTGCTAACGCATCAATAACGATGGAAGAAAAATGTATTCTTTCGTGTTCTCTGAATTTCGTGCTTTCGTGATAAAAGGGTTTTTAGAGATACGGGGTGATTTATTGTCTCGTTGATGGAGAAAGGACCATGGTGCGAGCTATCGTGGCGGGTGCGGCAGGAAGGATGGGAGGTCGGATTATTCACGTGCTCCAGCAAAGTAAGGAGGTCAGCCTTGCTGCTGCGTTTGAACGGCCGAACCATCCCGCCGTGGGACGGGATGTGGGGCAAATTATCGGCCTTGGCAGTCTCGGCATCAAGAAGGCCGGTTCCTTAA
>JAHECH010000355.1 GCA_024641835.1 Deltaproteobacteria bacterium | reverse complement strand
TGTTTGTATTGTAAAATAAGCGATTCAATGCTAATGGTAAAATTCGCGCAACAATCCTTACAGGAAATCGAAGCTCGTTTATTGATTCATCGGGTTGCTCAAGAAGATCATTTGAGACGAACTCCCGGGATCCGACACTTGGACAAGGGCGGGAAGACATGGAAAAACGAAGGCAGTTTCTCAAAAAGATGCTGGGTGTTATGGCAGGGATGGCCGTTCTCTTCAGTCCCTTTCGCTCTCTGCTTCGGTCAGCTCTCGCACAAGCGGAGAAGATCATTCTTCCAAAAGGGACGAAAAGAGAGAGCTTGGTCGGCAAAAACCCAGCCACTCTGGATGCGAGGAATCTGGAGGTCACCCCTCTAGAAAATTTCGGAACCATGGGTCTGAGTGATCATGCGGAAAACCTCGACCGATGGCGTCTTGAAGTGACAGGACTTGTCAAGAGCCCCCTCCATCTCAAATACGATGAAATCTTAGCCACGCCGTCTGTTGAAAGGAGGGTGCTCCTGGTTTGTCCAGGTTTTTTTGCGAATTATGGGACGTGGAAAGGTGTCTCCATCCGGAGGCTGCTTGAGCTGGCGCAGGCAGGTAAAGATGCGACCCATGTAACCCTTTATGGACCTGAAGGCACATACGAGTATACCCAACGGTTTCCTATAAAGGATGTCAACTCTGACACCGTCTTCCTCGCCTACCAAGTCAATGGGAAGACTCTCCCTCAGCGCCATGGATTTCCTCTCCGCACAGTCGCTGAAGGATATTATGGGCACGACTGGGTTAAGTACGTATACAAGATAAAAGTGGAGCAGGTCTAGTACCGTGTCCCAGAAATACCTTGGAATAATCCTTTGCGCGACCCTCCCCCTGCCGAGCATAAGCGCTAGCTTCAAGCTGGCGGCGGAAGGATGGAAGGTCGATGATGCCTTTTCTGGATGTGACTGGCGGGAGGGCGCTGTCTTTTCACGGTTTATCTATGGGGGAAACCCCTGGCCCCGAGCGAAGGCGAGGGGAACAGCGGGAGGGGGCAGGACTCCCCCGTAGATAAGCCGTAGAAAAGACCAGCCCGGGAGACTTGGCCGCCTCTGGCGGCCTTGGAACGGAAGAAAAGGTATCATCGGCCGGTTAAGTTTGCGCATGTGCGGTAGGGGGGGTCGCAGTGTTGTTTGTAAAGGAACTTCTGGGACGCCACACTAGCAGGAACTTTTTCAGGAATCTGCTGGGACTCAGGGTGCAAGGCGCAAGGCAAAAAGGTTCAGGAATGAAATACCGAGAGCCACGAATCCTCATATCAGGTAGCCCGGAAAAGATGGCCTTGAAGGGAGCGAACCTTTTTACGGACAGAGCAAGAGCGTGTGTGAACACCAGGGGGAATTTCTTTGTGGCCCTATCAGGCGGTTCAACGCCCAGGAGGATGCACAGACTGTTGATTCAGGAGTCTTATAGATCGGAGATACCTTGGGGCCAGATGCACGTCTTCTGGGTTGATGAGAGATGTGTTCGTTCAAACGATCCCGCGAGCAACTTCGGCGCAGCAGAGACAGATTTCATTCATCAGGCTCCCATACCGGCCGGTCAGGTGCATCCCATGCCTGGAGAGATGGCGCCTGAGCTGGGCGCTCTGAAATATCAGGAAGACCTGGTTTCATCGTTTCAACTCAGGGAGGGGGAGTTCCCGGTCTTCGATGTCATTTTTCTCGGAGTTGGAGCAGATGGGCACACGGCTTCTCTATTCCCGCGCCAGAATGCTCTCAACGAAACAGAGAAAATGGTCGTGGCAGTGAAAGGCGGTGACCCCGATGTGAGTCGCCTCACCATGACCCTTCCGGTGATCAACAACGCCATGGAGATTGTTTTTCTTGTCTCTGGCAAGGAGAAGGCGGGGGTGGTCAAGTCCATTATCGAAAGTGGGGATCAAGGGCTCCCAGCCCATAAGGTTTGGCCAGTCAACGGTGTTTTGACGTGGCTCTTGGACCGTGACGCAGCTTCTCTGCTGACAAGATAGACCGGGAGTAAGAAGGATTGATCCACGGCGCCGTGTGAGATATTGTGAGAGAGGCGGTGACGGTGATGGCAAAAGGCAGAAACGACGCGATGGTCCTGGCCGGTGATATCGGGGGGACAAAGACCAACCTGGGGCTCTTTCAAAGAGGCGGAAGACGTCCGGCGGCTGCCATCATGGAAAGCTTTCCCAGCCGGGAAGCACCGGGACTGGAAAAGATTGTGGAGCAATTTCTGGAGAAACACCCCGCCTCTTTGGTGAGTGCCTCCTTCGGGATTGCCGGCCCTGTCATTCATGGCCGATGCAAAACCACCAATCTCCCCTGGGAGGTGTCTGAAGCAGGATTGAAGAAACGATTCAAATGGCCCAGAGTCCGCCTCATCAATGATCTGGTGGCAACGGCCCATGCAGTGCCTCTTCTCCAGGGCAAGGAACTCTATCGCCTGAATAGAGAGAGAGACAGGGGGGGCGAGAACATCGTCCTCATTGCGCCAGGGACAGGACTTGGTATGGCGCTCCTTGTCTTTCATGAAGGACGCTACATCTCCGTTCCCTCAGAGGGCGGGCACATCGGTTTTTCACCCACTAAAGAAGAAGAAGTGAGCCTATGGCGATACCTCCGCGAGCGCTTCGGCCGGGTGAGCGTAGAGAGGGTGTTATCAGGCCCAGGCCTGACAAACATTTATCGGTGGTTAAGGGACTTCAGGCGGTATCAAGAGCCAGCATGGCTCAAGGAGATGTTTGAAACAAGAGATCCGGCCAGGGTCATTACGGAGCATGCGCTCAACGGAAAGGACCTTCTCTGTGGAGAGGCCCTAGAAGTTTTTGTGGCTATCCTTGGCGCCGCCGCAGGAAACCTGGCTCTCACGTGCATGGCTACAGGAGGTGTTTATCTCGGTGGAGGCATTCCTCCCAAAATCATATCGTTCTTGGAAAAACCCAAGTTTATGGAGGCCTTCACGGAGAAAGGCAGGTTCAGCGAATTTATGAGAAAGATACCCGTGAGGGTCATTCTGAATGACAGAGCAGCACTCCTCGGCGCTGCTACATCTGCATTTGAGATGATCTAGCAGGCCGTTTTCAGCGCCTGCTGGTGAACGGTGTCTCAAGCTTCCGTTTCGAATGCCGTATGGAGCGAAAGAAAACCACTCAACGTGACCGCTTGATTGTTTTTGGGCGATATCCGGTTCCGAGACATACGAAGACCCGTCTCATTCCAGCCCTTGGTCCCACCAGGGCCGCTGACCTTCAACGCCATCTCACAGAGAAAATCCTGAAAACAGCAAAAGCGGTGGCATATCGCGGAGGGATGGAAGTGGAAGCCTGCTTCGAAGGCGGAAGCGAAACCCGACTCCGACGATGGCTTGGCTCGGGGATGTTCTTTTCACGACAAGGATCCGGCGACCTCGGGGAGCGGATGGAGGCCGCGTTCCATAACGCTTTCTTGAGTGGTTGCCGCAGAGCCATTCTATTCGGTACAGACATCCCAGGACTAGCTCCCCGGCCATTGCAGGAGGCATTCCGACGGCTCGACACGGCAGACCTTGTCCTGGGACCCAGTACCGATGGGGGTTACTGGCTCATGGGTCTCAAGAAGCGGGCGCCGGCCGATGTTTTCACGGGCATTCCGTGGGGAACGAGGGATGTTCTGGAGAAGACCATAGCCAGGGCAAAGGAGCATGGAATGACCGTGCATCTGCTCGACCCTCTGACGGATATGGATACTGTGGAAGAGCTGAAAGCGTGGATGCCTGAATGGAGCGAGTCCAGGCCTTACATTTCGGTGATCATACCTGCGCTCAATGAGGCCTCGAACGTTGATCGGTCCATCGCTCATGCACAGGATCCGGAAGCGGAAATCATCGTGGTTGACGGGGGAAGCACTGATGAAACCGTGGAGAAAGCCTCCCACGCTGGTGTGCGAATTGTAAGGAGCGCGGCGGGCCGTGCACTGCAGCAAAATGTGGGAGCAGCCGTTGCCAGAGGAGAAGTTCTCCTCTTCCTGCATGCAGATACGAGGCTACCGGAAGGTTATGTGGCCCATGTCTTCGATGCTCTCCTCGATCCTGGGACAAGTGTCGGGGCCTTTCTTTTCAGAACGGATCTTGATAAACCTCTGATGAAAGCAATTGAATTTCTCACCAATTTCCGGTCCCGATATCTTAAACTCCCTTACGGTGATCAGGCTCTCTTTGTCCGCAAGTCTGTATTCGAGCGAGCAGGGGGTTTCCCGATCGTTCCGATTGCAGAGGATCTTTTTTTGGTTAAGGAACTATGGAAAAGAGGAAATGTCCACATTGTTCCCGCCCCGGCAGTGACGTCCGGGCGAAGATGGGAAAAGTTAGGTGTGGTGCGCACGACTCTAATGAATCAGATCATTCTGGCAGGGCTCGCCCTGAATATCTCGCCTCACACGCTCGCCCGCCTGTACAGGCATTCAAAGGGGTAATTCTAATCCCCCATTTTTGCTACATAGTCGTCATAGAGGGTTTCAAGCTTCAGCTTGTGCTTTGCCTCTTCCTGGGAGAGCATCTTGAACATCTGGGCAAGATCTTTTTCCTGAGACTTGGCGGCCAGGTCATTGTACAATTTCAATGCTTTTTCCTCACGTTTCATGGCGAGCCTCAGGATGTCTGCGTAAGGCATGCCTTTCTTATAACTGAGATCCACCATGTAATCGCTTCTTTTCATGTCCGGGATCCATTTGAAAATGTAAGCATCCAGCTTTCGTTCCCCTTTGAGAAATCCCTCCAGGAGAGCTCTGTGCTTCCGTTCTTCCCCGGCGAACTCCTTGAAGGTGGTTTTGCCTCCCGAATAAGGCTCTTGTTTGCTTGCCTCCTCGTAGAAGTCGATCGCCTCCTGCTCTTTGTCTATGGCGAACCGAATAAGCTCTTCAAAGGATTTGAAATTCATGTTTTCCTCCTTAACATATCCATCGTTGGGGCGCATATTATGGGAAAATGATATGTATGTCAAAAGGAAGTGTGTGAGAAGGGGATCAAGAGCTCAGGAGGGATCGATATGGCAAGGTATCTGATTGTCGGAAACGGCGTTGCTGGCACCACAGCGGCAGAGCACATTCGAAAACAGGATGGCCAGGGTTCCATAACCATGGTCACTGATGAAGCGCTTCCGTTCTACTGGAGACTGAGGCTCAGTGAGTATGTTGCAGGTGATATCACAGAGCAAAACCTTATGGCCAAGAAAGAGCAGTGGTACAAGGACCAGAAGATAGAGCTGAAGCTGAAAACCCGGGTGCAGGGTGTAGATCCTGCAAAAAAAGCTGTGGTCACTCAGGAAAATCAGAGAATCGCTTATGATCGTCTTCTGATTGCCGCCGGCAGTCGTTCCTTCATTCC
>JAHECH010000354.1 GCA_024641835.1 Deltaproteobacteria bacterium | reverse complement strand
CTGTTCCCCTCGCCTTCGCTCGGGGCCAGGGGTTTCCCCCATAGATAAACCGTGAAAAGACAGCGCCCTCCCGCCAGTCACATCCAGAAAAGGCATCATCGACCTTCCATCCTTCCCCCGCCATGCTTTGAGTTAGCGCTTATGACTGCTAGAAGGGGAGGGCGCGCCGAGTCTAGGATCCGAGGGAGGGGTCGAGAGGGACTTCTATCTCTGTCCCCTTTCGCTCCGCTGAAAGGTAGGCCGCGTACAGAACGCCGACGGAATCGCTCGCAGCGAGCAAACCGGACTTGGGCTCCCGGCCTGAGAAGATAGCTTCCATGAAATCCTGGATCTCCTGAGGATACCCGAACATGAAGTTTTCATCTGGGGCAGGGGTAGACCAGCCCTGCTTGGTCCCGATCTTTTCCACGATGTAGACATCGGAGAGCTGTTCTTCCCTCGGGTTGTAAAGCTCCATGGCGTTGGTCGGGCTGAGGTTGCAGCGGGCCCTGTGGTTGTTGGCGAAAATCTCAAGCCAGTTGTGCACGCCGCCCATCACGATCTCGGAGGCAAACACATCCGCCACCATGCCGTCGTCGAAGACAACATGAATCTGGCAATAGTCTTCGATATCCTTGTACTCTGTTCTTAGGAACCCCTTGTCCACGAATCGAGGATTGCGGGTAATTTCGTGGGTGCGCGAGCTGACCGTCTTGGGTCGTACCGCTTTGCCGTACAAGGTCATGCCTTCGACCTGTTTCAAGTAAAGGATGGCGGTCAAGGGGTGGCAACTCTTCCCCACAACGGAACCTCCCCCCGAGAGCTTCCATATGCCGTAAGCGGGTGAGGGGCTGCCCGAATGAGACTGGTCCCCAAGAGCCCACAAAATCTGTCCCTTGCTCTTGCCGAGGATTTCAGCCTCCTTCTGCACAGCAGGGGCATAGATCCAATTTTCCGCATAGCAGAGTTTCTTCTTGCTTTTCAGCGCGGCTGCGATCATGCGCCTGGCACTGGCGAGAGCTTCCGCAAGCATTTTTTCTTTTGGGAAATGGTTGCCCTCAAAGGAGTCGTCTCCTTCAGGACCGTAATAGCCAGTAAAAGCTTTTTCCACCACCACATGTTTGCCGGCTTCGAAAGCGGCGACCGAGACCGGTTCATGCGCAT
Source organism: Deltaproteobacteria bacterium (assembly GCA_024641835.1). Classification (GTDB taxonomy): domain Bacteria; phylum Desulfobacterota; class DSM-4660; order Desulfatiglandales; family HGW-15; genus JAHECH01. The sequence continues at coordinate 4,220 of JAHECH010000354.1, read as the reverse complement.
ACCCTGGGGTGCAGTTATCGATGACGTCGACAGCGGGCAGCATGTCGGGGAGGGAGTCAAAAGCCTGGATACCCCGCTTCCTGGCGAACTCCTCGCATTGGGTTCTGTCGAGAGAAGTAACGCCCACAACCTTGACAGGGATGCCTGTGACCCGTTGATAGGCCGTGTAATGAAAGACGGCAGCATTCCCGCTGCCCACAATTCCCACACGAAGCGTTTTTTCCATGACCACCAACCCTTCTGGGCAAGCCCTGGATTCTTGGAATCTTAGTCCGCAACTTCTTCGCAAAATGCCAAGAAATGATCATATCAACTAAGGGCTTGGAGACACTTTGGACGCGGTCAACGCACGCATTGTGGGATAGGTAAATGAAAAGCTCCCAAATGTCAAGACGGGTCCTATAAAAGGAGAGAGCAAAAAATGTTGACAACAAAGAAAGAGCATGGTACCGATTGGACGGGTGGTCAGACCACTCGTCCAAGAAACGCGTTGGCCAGATAGGCGAAAGCATTTATCCCGGCATTTGAGGAAATGGGCATTCCTTGCGATGTCGAACTCAATTTTTGGTGTTACGATGTCACTCGGTCCTGGAAAAGGAGACGCTTCCACGAATAGCCAAAGCTGAATAAGGAGATTTTTGCTCAAAAGCGAGAAGGGTGAAAGGGAGGTTCAACCGGAGATGCAGCGCGTTGGAGGCGCACCAAAGTTGAAGCAATCGGGTAACCGGAGAAGTCTCTTTTCCGCAGTCACGCCGAGCAAAATCCCTGACGCAGTTTATAAGCAATTGGTCACATTGATTACGCGGGGTCATCTCAGACCGGGCCAGAGGCTGCCCTCGGAGCGGGCGATGGCTGAGGAACTGGGAGTGAGCAGGCAATCCATCCGAGAGGCCATTTCCAGAGCAAAGACTGCCGGCCTTATTGAGGTCAGACAGGGGGAGGGCTCTTTTATCATTTCCTCCCTCGAAGGAAATCTCAGGCAGCCCCTCTCCATCCTGCTGGAGGGGCGAGCTGAGAAAGTTTTCGAATTCCTTGAAATCCGCAAACTCATCGAGGCATGGTGTGCGGAAAGGGCTTCCGAGGCAGCCACAGCCGCAGATCTCAAGAAGATGCAGGGGATCTTGAAGAAAATGGAGAAGGCCAAGCCCCCTGAGCCGACATGGGAGAGAGCAGACCTCGATTTTCATTCCTCCGTCGCAGGGGCCACCCATAACGTCATTGCCATGCACGTGATGGAGGGGCTTAAAGACAGCTTTCACACCTATTTCCGCGTCAAAAAATTCACCACAAGACCCGAGAGAAAGGACGTGCTCCTCAAACAGCACAGGGCCATCTTTGAGGCGATCAGGCAAAAGGATCCAAAGGAAGCCAGGGAAAAGATCATAGAACATCTGGATTACGTGGAACAAATGATCACCGAAGACCTCCTGAGAAGGAGGTGAACGAAAGGTCTTCTCATCCCGGATTGGAAACGGATCATCGAGGAGGATACGCCGTGAACAGAGACGAGCTCGCAGGAGGGGTCTTGATATTTCTTTTTGGAGCCGTCACTTCGTACGTGTCTCTGAAAATGCCTATCGGAACCTTCCGAGCGGCGGGTTCCGGTTTGTTCCCTCTTTGCCTGGGGCTTCTCCTCATGGCCCTTTCAGGGGCTCTTGTTCTGAGGGTGCTCTTACAACGGGAAGAGGAAAAGAAAGAAAGGCCCGTCAAAATCCCCAATCTACCCCGTCAAGTCATCCTCTTCTTGGGCACCATCGTGCTGGCCACTCTTCTTTTCAGCCAACTGGGATACCCGCTGATGTCCTTTCTGGTGCTTCTGGCTCTCATGAGGATACTGGGCATGAAAAGATGGGCGTGGAATGTCCTCTTGTCTTTCATGGTGACAGGAGTTTCCTACGTTCTTTTCGTCCAGTGGTTGAAGATCCCTCTTCCGAAAGGATGGATAGGATTGTGAGGGAAGACAATGGTTGAATCTCTACAACACCTGATTCAAGGCTTCGGGATCGCCATAACGGTCCACAACGTTTTCTACTGTCTGATCGGTGCCATTGTCGGAACATTAATCGGTGTGCTGCCCGGGATCGGACCTATCGCAGGAATCGCCCTCCTGATCCCCGCGACGTTCAGTCTCAATCCGACCTCGGCCATCATCATGCTCGCAGGCATTTACTACGGGGCCATGTATGGGGGGTCCACGACATCGATCCTCCTCAACGTGCCCGGGGAAACCGCTTCCGTCATCACCTGTATCGATGGTTATCAAATGGCGCAGAAGGGAAGGGCCGGTCCTGCTCTGGCCATTTGTGCTATCGGTTCCTTCATCGCAGGAACCATCGGAATCTTTGGGTTGGTGTTTCTGGCGCCACCTCTTGCGGAAGCGGCACTGGCCTTTGGCCCTGCCGAATACTTCTCGCTCATGGTCCTTGGTTTCGTCGTTCTGAGTAACGTGACGGGAACCTCGCTGATCAAATCGCTCATGATGGCTGTCATAGGTTTGATTATCGGTACCATAGGCCTTGATCCTGTCACAGGGGTGGCCCGGTTTACGTTTGGTTCCATGTCTCTTTTGAGTGGAATTGAGTTTGTGGCCGTGGCTATCGGTCTGTTTGGAATCGGAGAAGTGTTGGCCAACGTGGAAAAGCCTCTTGAAGTGCTGGAGGAAAAGGTTCTTGTCCCCCGTCTGCGGGATCTCTATCCCAGTCTTCAGGATCTTAGAAAGGCGATCAAGGCGATTCTCAGGGGAACGGGGATCGGATTTGGGATCGGGCTGGTGCCTGGCCCTGCTCCCGTGATTGCAACCTACGCCTCTTACATGATTGAGAGGAAAGTCTCAAAACACCCTGAGGAGTTTGGCAAGGGAGCCATCGAAGGGGTAGCAGGCCCCGAATCGGCGAACAATTCCGCTTGCCAGGCTGCTTTCATTCCCCTCTTCGTCCTCGGGATCCCCTTTGCCCCGCCTACAGCCATCCTTCTGGGAGCGTTGCTTATTCACGGTGTGATACCAGGGCCCATGCTGATCGAAGAACACCCGGAACTCTTCTGGGGCGTGATTGCGAGCATGTACATCGGCAACTTCATCCTTCTTCTTCTCAACCTGCCCTTTGTCCCCTTTTTCGCCAACATCCTGAGGATTCCCAAAAAGATTCTCCTCCCCCTGGTCATCCTTTTCTGCGTGACGGGGATGTATTCGGTGAACAATTCCATCTTCGATATCTGGGTGATGCTGTTGTTCGGCGGGCTGGGATTCTTGATGAGAAAGTTGGACTACGAGGGAGCCCCTCTTCTGCTGGCGCTGGTTCTCGGGCCGAAACTCGAGGTGGCCTTTCGCCAGTCCCTGATGATCTCTCATGGTGACTTCAGGATTTTCATCTCTCGTCCCATTTCAATGATGTTTCTTCTTTCTACATTCGTCTTCTCCGAATGGCATGGAGATCAATACGGAAAGGGGGTGGGACGTAAATCGGTCTTTGGAGGCGGAAGGAAAAGAAATCACGTCACCCAGTCAAATGTTTGAAAGGAGGGATTGCGATGTTGAAAAAAATCGTACCCATTCTTCTCACACTTTGCGTCTTTATCGTCATGCCGACCCAAGCAGCGCAATTTCCGGAAAAAGAAGTGCAAATCATCATTCCATGGTCAGCAGGTGGGGCAACGGACCTGATCTTCCGGGCCCTGGGCGCTACCACAGAGAAGTACCTGGGAAAGGCCGTTGTCATCGTGAACAAACCGGGTGGCGGCGGCGCCGTAGGATACACGGAGGGCATGAAAGCGGAACCGGATGGATATACTCTTACTGCAGCCGTCACTCCTCTGACCATCCTGCCGCACCAGGTGAAGACCGCTTTTAGCTACAAGAGCTTTGACCCTATCCTCAACGTGGTCGATGATCCATCCATGTTCTTGGTGAGATCGGATGCCCCCTGGAAAAGCCTCAGGGAATTCCTGGATTACGCCAAGAAGAACCCCGAAATGATCACCGTCGGAAACTCAGGGGCTGGAGGCGGGGTTCACCTCGTGGCCCTTGCTTTTGAGCGGGCAGCCGGTGTCAAATTCAACCACATCCCCTTCTCGGGTGGGGGCCCTTCAGTGACCGCTCTACTTGGAGGTCATGTGAATGCCGTTTCGGTTTCACCTCCCGAGGGAATCAGCCATGTTCAGGCAGGAAAACTCAGGATCATCGCTCTGTTTGCCGACAAGAGATTTCAAATGTTCCCTGACGT
>JAHECH010000353.1 GCA_024641835.1 Deltaproteobacteria bacterium | reverse complement strand
TACTCAGTTCTCGCTATTCCCTTTCCTGATGGGCATCAGTGCTCACTCAACGGAGGCACCGATGCCTTTTCTTCTGTACCGAGGCTCCCGGGCTGGTCTTTTCTGCGATTTATCTACGGGGGAGTTTTGCCCCCTCCCGCTGTTCCCCTCGACTTCGCTCGGGGCCAGGGGTTTCCCCCATAGATAAATCGCGAAAAGACAGCGCCCTCCCGCCAGGCATTTCAGAAAAAGCCTCATCACCCTGTTGGCACAGCTCTAAGAGGGTTTCTCTGAACGTGTTCCTAGAGCAACGGGATTTGGGCAACAGCCCGTTAACTTGTGACTAGTGACTCGTCACTTGTCACTTCCAGACATTGGGGCTGGCTTCAAGAGCCATGGCGATCTTGGTCTTGAGTTCGGTGAGGTCAAAGGATTTGATGACATAATAGTCTGCGGCAATCGACTTCATGTCCTCCTTGAAGGTGTCGTAGGCGGTGCAGAGCACAACAGGCAGGTTGTAATACTTGTTGCGGATATCCTGCAGCAAATCCAGGCCGTTGTAATCTACCATCTTGATATCCAAAACCACCAGATCGGGTTTTTCCCTATCTATCCTATCGAGGACTTTGTATCCGCTGTCGGCTGTGATCACCTCGTAACCGGCTTCAGCCAGCTCTTCGGAGTAGAGAAAGCGAATATGCTCCTCGTCGTCCACAATCAGGATCTTTGCCATAACCTTGCTCCTGCTTAAGGTTCTGATGGACCATAACAGATAATTTTGCAATAGGCAAACGTTATCGCGATAGACTACCAGGTTACTCGGACTTTGATGCCCCTGTCATGGAGATAGGATTTGATTTGGCGAATCGTGTACATGCCATAGTGGGTGATGGAAGCAACAAGAGCAGCGTCGGCCATACCATCGTTGAACACCTCAAAGACATGGCCTATGGATCCTGCCCCTCCTGAAGCGATCACGGGGATATTCACGTTGGACGCAATAAGTCTGGTCAACTGGAGCTCATAGCCCTGCTGTGTCCCGTCCGCGTCAATGGAGTTGAGGCAGATCTCTCCTGCGCCCAGAAGTTCTCCCTCTTTGGCCCAGGCGAGGGCATCCATTCCCATGGGAACTCTGCCGCCGTCAATGACCATCTCATAACCGGACGGGATTTTTTTTGACGGCATGACGTTCTTTACGTCCATCCCGAGGACAATGGCCTGACTTCCGAAGGCCTCGGCTCCCTTTTGAATCAGGCTTGGGTCCCTGATGGCGGATGAATTGATGCTCACCTTTTCAGCGCCGGCCAGCAGGACCCGGCGCATGTCTTCTACAGTCCGGATACCTCCTCCTACGGAAAAGGGAATGAAGATCTTCTCAGCCACGCGGCGTACCGTTTCTATCATGATATCCCGGCGTTCGCTCGAAGCAGTAATATCATAAAAAACCAGCTCATCAGCTCCCTCTTCATAGTAAAAGGCGGCCATCTCGACCGGATCGCCGATGTCTATGTTCCCCTTGAATTTTATCCCCTTGGTCAGTTTGCCGTCGCGGACGTCAAGGCAGGGGATGATTCTCTTGCTAAGCATTTTCTTTCCCCTTCCAGCGGCAGAAGTTGGAGAGGATTCTCAGCCCCGGCCTCCCACTTTTTTCCGGGTGAAACTGGACCGCCACAAGGTTTGCAGAGGTGAGCACAGAGGCGAAGGTTGTCCCGTAAACGGTTTCACCGAGGACATTTTCAGGGTTTGCAGGGGAGGGATAGTACGCATGGACGAAATAGAATTCGCTCTCCGGGTCAACCCCCTCAAAAAGAAAGTGTTGCTTTTTCATAAGAACCCGGTTCCAACCCATATGGGGAACCTTCAGTCTCCTGCCGTCCGTATCCGGGATATTGTCAGGAAACCGCGGAACCTTACCTTTGATGATCCCGAGGCAAGTCGTGTTGTTTTCCTCACTCCATTCCATGACAATCTGAGTGCCCAGGCAAATGCCGAGGATGGGTTTCCCCTGAGCAAAGGAGCTGAGGAGGGCTTGATCCAGCTTTAGCCTTTTCAGGTCAGCCATGGCCCTTCCCGCAGCGCCTACGCCTGGAAAGATCACCCTTTGAGCTCCGATGACTTGTGCTGGGTCCCGGGTTACGAGTGACTCCTGGCCCAAGTGAGCCAGGGCCCTTTGCACGCTCGTCAAATTCCCTGCTTCGTAATCGATAATAGCAATCAATGGATCACCACATCTCATTTGGCTTCATTTTGTAAGAAGGATGCTTAGATGGCCCTTTCCTTTTTGCATACCGGTACATGGCGCAAGGCACACGGCTCAAGGGCATCATTAAGAGATCCTTTCCGTGTGCCGTGGACCGTGCGCCTTGTACCGTTTCAGTATTTGTAAAATCCTTTGCCGCTCTTCCTTCCCAGCCATCCGGCATCCACATATTTGATCAACAAGGGGCAGGGCCTGTACTTGGCATCTCCCAGACCCGAGTAAAGGACTTTCATAATGGCCAGGCAGGTATCGAGGCCGATCAGATCAGCCAGAGCAAGGGGGCCCATGGGATGGTTCATTCCCAGTTTCATCACCTGATCAATATCCTCGGGGGTGCCCACCCCTTCAAAGAGCGCATAAATCGCTTCATTGATCATGGGCATAAGGATCCTGTTGCTTATGAATCCGGGGAAGTCATTGGCAGGCACCGGTGTTTTGCCGAGCTTCAAAGAGAGATCTTTGGTAACCTGAAAAGTCTCCTCAGATGTGGCAAGTCCCCGGATGATTTCTACCAGTTTCATCACGGGAACAGGGTTCATGAAATGCATGCCGATCACTTTGTCCGGCCTCTTTGTGGCTGCGGCTATTTTTGTGATGGAGATCGAAGAGGTGTTGGAAGAGAGGATCACCCCTTCCTTGCACGTACCGTCCAGGTCCTGGAAGATCTTCAGTTTGACCGGCTCATTTTCCGTGGCCGCTTCCACCACAAAATCAGCCCTGGCCATATCACTCAGATAGACGGTTCCTTTAATCCGAGCAAGAACCGCCCTTTTTTCATCCTCGCTGAGGCTTTGCTTCTTGACCATGCGAGCCAGGCTGCTATCGATCGCGGAAAACCCTCGTTGAACGAAATCCTCTTTGATGTCACTCATGATGACTGAAAGACCGCTTGCTGCGGCGACCTGCGCGATCCCTGAACCCATCTGTCCGGCTCCAACAACACCTAAGGTCCGAATCTCCATACCTACCTCCTTGGATTTTTGTATAAACATTTTCCCATGAAATACGAAGGACTTTTCCTCATGGAACCTGACCCTTGTGCCGGACAATCATCACGGAGCAGGGCGCCTTGTGAGCCACGCTGTTGACGACGCTCCCAAAAAGCACAAGGCCCATACCTGATGCACCGTAAGATCCCAGCACAACCAGATCAATATCCTTCTCTGCAAGAAAACGGATGATCTCAGAGGACACATGGCCGTCGAGAACCACCAACTCATAATTCACGTTTTCCCCGATTCTCGAAACATAGTCCTGTTGTATTTTCTCCTCAACTTTCAGGAAAAGGGCCTTTTTCGGTTCCTCAGGCATGATCCACTCTGCATCCTCCAGCAGGGGATTCACCGGAGGCGGCAGCACATGCAGAATATGAAGGTTGGCCTGGAACTTCTGCGCCAGTTCGAGGGCGGTATCGAATGCGGTCCTGGCATTCTCAGAAAAATCAACACAGCAAGCGATGTTTCTCATGTTCTATCCTGCTCCTTTTATGGGATCATCAAACAGTGCTTCCTTTCAACAGGTTGTTGCCCAAATCGTCATGTGGGCATTCGGGTCAGGATGATGAGGCATTTCAGAAAAAGCCTCATCCCCCTGTTAGCCTAGCTCGAACTGGGTTTCTCTGAACGTGTTCCTAAAGCAACGGGATTTGGGCAACAGCCTGTCAAAAGGTGATCACGCCCTCCAGGTACTTGACCGCTCGGCCCGCGATTTTTACCCTGTTCCCGCGATTTGAGCAGAAAAGCTCCCCGCCCCGTTTTGAGACCTGATGGGCTATGAGATCCTGTTTGTTCAACTTTTCAGCCCAGTAAGGGATCAACGCACAGTGGGCAGATCCGGTGACCGGGTCCTCAGCGATACCGAACTTGGGTGCAAAGAAACGAGACACAAAGTCGGCGCTATCTCCCTGAGCGGTCACGATGACTCCCCGCAGATCCACTCTTTTGAGTTTCGTCATGTCAGGCTCCAGCGCCAGGATATCTTTTTCATTCGAAAACACGACAAAGTAGTCCTCGGAGGAAAGAACGTCCATAGGCTTCTGCTTCAGGCCGTCAAGAAGGACTCCGGGAGCCTTACAAGACCTGGGGGGTTGCGATGGAAAGTCCATGGAGAGCAGATCTCCGTCCTTCGTAACCGTGAGGATGCCGCTTCTGGATCTGAAGGCGACCTGCGTCAGGGATGGATCAAGTTGGGTGAAGATGACGAATGCAGAGGCGAGAGTTGCATGGCCACACAGGTCAACCTCTGCCAGCGGAGTGAACCACCGGATGTGGTAGCCGACTTCTATCGGGACAAAGAAAGCTGTCTCAGAGAGGTTATTCTCAGCCGCGATGTTTTGGAGCACTGAATCGTCGAGCCACTCCTTCAGAGGACAAACAGCAGCAGGATTACCCGCAAAAACGCGGCTCGTGAATGCGTCAATTTGATAGATAGGGATCTCCATGAATTTTCATCTCCAGCGGTTTTTCAGTAGATCACATACCTCTTTCGATCGCCTCCTTCTTAAGCATCAAGGTCGTTTGGGACATATGCCTGCTAGGCCTTTCCCACATACCTTAGCCAGACAGCCGTCGTCACTCCCCAGACAGCGTTGAAGAAGATTACAAAAGCGGGTGTATAATTTCCAAGATCCAAGCCGAGAAGCCCCTTGCCCAGTTGAAGAGGGAAAACCACGAAGAGTTGCACGATGGTTGGACCCAAGCTGAGCACCAGGCCCTGCAACAGGGTGTCAGTCCGGAGCAGAGGGAAGAGAAAGAGGAATCCCCAGATCCCTCCCCATACAACCCGCGGATAAAGCCAATGAGGCGAAAGAGTGGGCGCAAGCTTCACGCCAAACTCCGCCGGGATCCCAGCCTGCCCGAAGAGCCAGAGAACGAGGGAGTTGATCACCCCTCCCAGGCAGCCGGAAGAAAAGACCAAAGTGATCTTGTGACCAAAGTTTCTCATTTTCATCCTCGCTGATACTGATGCTCTTAATAACAGCGCGAAAAAAGCGATACTCCGGGTATCGATGGCCGATCCCACCGTGGATCGAGATTTGCTTATGCTACCCCTTTGGGAAAATGAAAAAAAATTCTACAGGATAGATAAGCATCTTAGCAAGCATAAAGATAAAGGCCCTGATTCACCATCAAGG
>JAHECH010000352.1 GCA_024641835.1 Deltaproteobacteria bacterium | reverse complement strand
ACCCGCATCGCCGTCAGGGCGGAGGAGGGCCTGTTGACTGGCGATAAGGCAACGGCGAGAGAAATTATACGCCAGACCGTTGAGATTGCAGATGCTTTAGAATTGCACGCTCGCCAATCACATACCCATAACCGCCAAGCGCAAACCCTCACTCAGCTGAACGCTTTGTAACAGTGCTCCCGAAAATCCAGCCTTTTCTTTTCTGGACAGGTAGCCATACCTGATACCAGCCTTTCTCTTCATTCACTAACCAAAACTCCTCATTCTTGTGGGCCACAAGGATGACGGGCGATTGGCTCGTGGCGTCTTCTCTGATATTGGCCCGCTTCGTAATGACGCTCACTCTGCTGAGCACTCTCTCTGGAACCCTCGCCGGGTTGGAGTCCGGCTCACTGGCTTCCTTGACCTGAGCATTCTTCACCCACCCGGAGATTCTGAGCCTTGGAATCCAGACTCTGGTCCAGTCGCCATCTGCGTCGAGCCATTTGATCTTCTCTCCCTTCAACAGAGGACCGAAATACTGGGACGTAGTTTTGGGGTTGATAAAAACATAACACGGATCGGCTGCTACTTCCAAGGTTGTCAGAAGGTTGGAAATTGAGTCGGTTGCTTCCACGGATGCCGAATTTTCGGAAGAGATCTGAACGCTCTCTCTGTTCGTGGTTCCTTCCGCAGAAGCGGCATAGGTATATGGAACCGTAGCCGTCAGGCTAAAGAGCAGAAGGCAAAACATGGCGGTGGGCAAATTTCCTATCATTTTCCGCCCTGGTTTGAGGTTAAGTCGTTCCGTTACATGAATCTACCCAAGGTTTTCGAATGCCTTGTGCCGAAACGAGATCAGCGGCGAATGGACTTCTCCGGATTTTTCCAGAATGCAGATACCCCTCGCCATCTGCATGGGTTTTTCATTGCATTTTTATTCTCCGAGCCCCAGCCTGTCAAGGTCCTTGCTCAAACTGCCTCCCAAAAACCCTCTCTTGGTCTGCGCTGATATCGTATTGCACCCTCCGGAAATTGACATGCTCCTGTAGCAAAAGAGAACTGCACAATGTTCATTTACATGTGCAAGAATACTTGCGGGGTTACTGTAAAACACGAGTGGGATATTCTGGAGGGAATGGGGGTGGCGGTTCCTGACCGGAATGATTACACGGCCGCCTCTCCAGAAAACGCGTCCTCTATGTGCTTGCGGTCTTTCTTGGAGATCTTGACCAATGACACCCCCATGGCAAAAGGCGTCTCCTCATGGTCAAGGCCGTACATGTCGGACCAGATCACCCTCCCTGTCAGGCCGATCGAACTGCGATTTGGGGGTGAGATCGCCATTCGAAAGCTTTCGTTTAGTCTGAGCGGTTCATCGCAGCAGATGTAGATGCCATCGAAGGAGATATTCCTCGTTTCTCCCTCAATGGTGCGGTGTTCCGACAGGATTCTCACAGGCCATCTTACTTCGGCTCTGCCATGCTTCCGTCTCTCCCGCGTTGTCCCCATGAATGACCTCCCCGGTCGCGAGTGCGGCACTCAGTGATTGAGCCAAAAAGCACTCCTCAAAGGAAAAATGCTGGCATTTAATTATGCATAATATTGCATATATTAATATATTTGTCAAGTATTCAAATTGATTTTAATTAAATGTTGAAAATTATAACACACCTCTATATTGGACATGATTTTGCTGCCTGCGCAAACTAACACCTCGCGACAGGGGGTATCATCCCGCGTATGCGTGGCTTTCTGAAATGATTGATGCCCAGGGAGGGTGAATCGGGGGGTCTACAAATAAGGGGTCATCTTCATGGAGATCTCGTGCTTCTGCATTGCCCCTGGAAAGCTTTCCCTGAATTCGCCATTTTCGAAGACGAAAATTTGTGGGACACTCATAATGTTATATCGGGAAGAAAGGCTAGGATTCTGATCCACATTCATTTTGGCGACCCTGATCTTCCTTTCCGAATCCCGTGCAAAATCATCAATCACGGGCAAAAAAGCCCTGCATGTAGAGCACCAGGGAGCCCACGCAAACAGAACCACAGGCAGCGGGGATCTCAACACCTTGGCGTCAAAGTTCGAATCTGTGACTATGAGGGGCTGAGATTCGAAAAGCTCCTCTGTCTTGAGCGGCTTTTTGCACTTCCCACATATCGGCCCCGCATTCACTTTCTCAGAAGGAATCCTGTTCTTGGCCCCGCATTCCGTGCATCGAAACATATACCGTTCAGTTGGTTGCCCAGATTTTCCTTCCGCCATCAGGGGAGAACCGCATCGGCCGCACTTGGCCTTCAAGTTGATCTTCTCCGGGGGAACCCGATTCTTGGCACCGCACTGAGGGCACTGGATGATTTGTGAACTGGTCTCACCCATGACTCTGCCTCCGCTTCTCAATCCCCCCTCCTACCTCATTTTTTCTCGGAAACATGGATGCCCCCTCTCATGCGCCTGAGAAACATGGGTTGCCTCAAGTTTTTTGATCCCAATCAAGTTTCGTCTTGGGATTCGAAAATCACTGATCCAATAATACTCACCTCGACAATAATCAACGTTCGTGCAGAACCGTTTTGTCATCTTGCACTTCTCCACGCACTCCCGCCTCATACAAGCTTGCGATCATTACAGAGCCTCTGCATCTAAACACTGGGGCTATCCTCAAATCAGCCAAGTGAGATTCAAAGAGTAGTGAAGAAGTGTACCGGTCATAGGGATAAATCAGGAGGCAGGGCACAGAAGCCCTGCCTCCATTGTTCGCCCTCTCTCTGGTCCAAAACTTCCTTTTTAGTCCCCATGCCTCCACAAAAGTGTTTAGGCAATCGGCACCTCGATAGCATTTTCCATCATGTCCTTGAAGGGGACCGCAATCCTCAGCAGACCGTCGCCATAGGTGGCCTTCGCTTCTTTGGCTTTTACAGGGCAGCAGAAGGCCATTGCCGTCGCGTAGTCGAAATCCCCTCTCGCGGCCGTGAGATTGAAGCTATCGTCATGCATTTGCAACTTGATATCACCTTTCTTAACCCCCGGAATAGAGACCTCCAAGTGTAACGTGGCATGTTCATCATCCACGTAGGAGCAGACCTCCGCAGGGATTTTCCTTTTTACCATAGGTAGCTTTTCATCTGCCATGAGCCATCACCTTCTTTCCTCACATAAATTTCTTGTGATGCTTAGAAGCCCTCATATGCACTCGCCTATCCAGCCTCATCCGCACCTATCTTTCTGACGTCATTCACTCATGTCAAGTCTCAAGAACTTCTTAATTCTTATAATAAGTGCAGAGAGGGAAAATACAAGCCCAGAGAATCCCGCCATTGGGGATTTTGGGCCTCTGGGAAACTGGTGGTCAGGTGAAGGGTGAGACATCAGACGGTGCCGTGGCTGGACGAGTGATTCAGCTTGGGATCTCAAACGATTTTATTTTCCAGTGGATTGGGGAAAACAGGAAAAAGACAGGTTCACTTGAAAATGAGGTTCAAGGATTGTTTCGGTTCCTTGGCTCTGCCTATGAAGCATGCGTCCTTCACGCCCCCCGCCTGAAGAGCCTTGAGAACGGCCGCGCCTTGACTCTCAGGGACAGAGATCAGCATGCCTCCACTCGTCTGGGGGTCAAAAACAATTTCCTCGTGCCAGCGGGGAAGACCCTTTTCGAATATGGCGCTCTTTTCAACAAGCAGGCGATTGTGCCGATTCACACCCGTGGTTACCCCTTTCTCGTACAGCTCCAAGGATTCCATCATTACGGGTACTTGATCCATATCTATTTCCAGTAGAACATCTGATCCTTTTGCCATCTCAAAAGCGTGACCCGCAAGTCCAAATCCCGTAACATCCGTTGCTGCGTGGATTTCAAAATCAGCCAGGATGGCCGCCGCCTTTTGATTCAGGGTCGTCAGCGTAACGATACACGCCTCCATCGCCCTCTGACTCACCCATCCTTTGATATGGGCATTGAAAATGACCCCGCTTCCCACCGGTTTGGTGAGAATGAGCACATCCCCAGACCTTGCCCCGCTGTTGGGCCAGAATTTCTTGGGATGAACAAGACCGGTCACCGCCAGCCCGAATTTAGGCTCATCATCCTCAATGGTATGGCCGCCTGCCAACACTGCCCCGGATTCTGTGATCTTGCTCAAAGCACCGGCAATGATCTGATGCAAAACACTTACGTGAAGTTTTTTTATGGGAAATGCTGCCAGGTTGAGGCAGGCAATAGGCCTACCACCCATGGCATAAACGTCATTGATGGCGTTTGCGGCCGCAATTTGGCCGTAAATGTAGGGATCATTGACAGGCGGCGTGATGAAGTCCGCCGTGGTAACCAGTGCGATGTCTTCGGTTAAACGGTATATGCCTGCGTCGTCATTGGTTGCAAATCCCACGAGCAGATTTGGGTCTTCGTTCTTCGGCAATCCAGCTAGAAGTGCGTTGAGCCCAACCGGGTCAAGCTTGGCAGCTCATCCACAGGTCTTCGACAGACTCATGAGAGTCGATTTCTGGAAAATTCTGAGTAGAGACACCGCCCCGCTCCTTTCAAACTACTTGACGCTTTCTGTAGGATAGTCTGCCCCCCCTCCCAGGCAAAAATCCCGCCCGGATGGCGACAGACATTCTTGTAGCCCAGTTTCTTGGCCCAGGCTGCGCCATTGTGGATTCCAGCGCACTTCACAAATCCAGAGTAGAAAATAAGGGTTTTTCCCTTGTCCGGGCATGATCGTAATCTTTGCTTTCGCAGACTGTATGACAAAAACAGTTTCAGAGAATCACTTTACCATGTCAAACTGGAAAAACCGATGAACTTCTCATTTCTGAAAGGGAACACCGATCCTCCTCAAATTCCTTGACTAAAACTGCGCTTGTGATATGCTAATATACGATTTTCTTAGGCAAATTCACTTGCTTTTATCTGAACCTAGAGGAGTCATTCCAAATAAGAAAGGGTTATCGCCTGCCATTTGGATGAAGTAGACAAAGGAGGTCACAACTTTGGAGCAAGGAAAGGACATTTACAAAAGGGAATATAGAGAGGTTAAGATCAAAACGACGACTGGCGAAGTACTGAAAGGGAAAGTGAACATAGGACTTAAAGCGAGAGTGGCTGACCTCTTCACGAAAGCAGAGGACCCTTTCATTGTCCTTTCTGATGTGGAATCCGGGAGCGGATCGAGAAGGGTCCTCTTCGTCAACAAGAACAACATCGTCTGGGTCGAGCCGGAAGAATAACTGAATCGCGCTACCCAACTCTCTTTTGTATGTTTTAGACTCCCTTGCTTCTTTTTGACCAGGGAGCAAGTCCGCAGAAAACCAAAATAGCCGCCATGATGGCGGCTATTTTGGTTGATGGAAAAGGAGCCTCAACTCTTTTTGATGGAATCTTCCCTGCCCGGGTGTGCTCCGTGGTAT
>JAHECH010000351.1 GCA_024641835.1 Deltaproteobacteria bacterium | reverse complement strand
TCGGGGCTCCCCAGGTTTGTTTTGCCTATGAGTCTCAAATGGATGAACTGGCCAAACGCCTGGGCCTGACACCCCTTGAAATCCGCAAGAGGAACTACCTTAGAAAGGGAGATGCGCTGGCTACCGGGCAGGTTCTCGAATACGGGGTGGAAACAGAGCAGACGGCGGAAAAGGCGATGCAAGCACTGGGCGAGCCCTCCATGCCGTCTTCGCCTTCAGAGCGGATCGGACGGGGCTTGGCCTCGGGCATGACAAGCTACGGTAGGATGGTCTTCCTCCACGATACATCCCGGTCTTTCGTGAGCATTGAAATGGATGGGAGTGTCACCGTCAAATGCGGGGTCCAGGATATCGGCGGCGGGCAAGCCTCCTCACTGGCGTCCATCGCAGCAGAGATCCTCGGGGTTTCCATGAAGGATGTTCGGACCTTCATCGGCGATACGGCGCTCACGCCTCTGGCCGGCACGACCACGGCAACACGGATGCTTTATATGTCCGGAAACGCTACCATGAAGGCGGCCATGGAAGTCCGTAAAAACCTGCTCGACAAGGCGGCTCAGTTGCTAGAGGCGAACCCTGTGGACATGGTTCTCGAAGACAAGAAGGTCTATGTGAAAGGGGCACCCGCCAATGCTCTGCCCCTGGACAAAGTCGTCAAGGCCTGTGCCGCGGATGGCATCCCGCTTTACCACGTGGCCCAGTTCAATGCGCCCTTCAGGGAGCTCATCGACTTTACGACCGGCCAGGGGCAGGTTTTCCCTGATTTCACCTTCGGCTCCCATGCGGTGGAGGTGGCGGTGGATATTGAAACAGGGAAGGTCAGGGTGCTGAGGCTTGTTGCAGCTTATGATGTGGGGCAGGCCATCAATCCGCTCAGCGCAGAAGGCCAGCTCGATGGAGGAGCCATCTACGGCCTCGGTTACGGACTGACAGAAGAGGTCATCCTGGACCGAGGGGTTACCCTTACTCCATCGTTCTCCGAATATCTCCTTCCCACTGCTCAGGATGCCCCTCAAGTGGAGACCATCATGATCGAGTCAAAGGACGGTGCCGGGCCTTTCGGCGCCAAGGGAGTCGGGGAACCCTCGTGTTGTTCTATTGCCGCGGCATTGGCCAACGCGGTATGTGACGCCATCGGCGTGAGAATATTGGACCTCCCCCTGACGCCGGAAAAGATCCTCCGGGCCCTGAAAAAGATCTGACAAAACCTATACACCGGGAGAATTGAAGTCTTGCATGCCCATTACTCAAAGCGAGCATGTCATCCGGAGCATTTGCAGGCTTTGCTACAACAGCTGTGGTGTGCTCATAAGCCTGGGGAAAGGGGTCCTGGTCGGTTGCCTTCATGAGAGGCGCTTCAAAAGGGCTTTCCGATGTTCTTCTGGCGAGGTTTGCAAACATCTTCGGGTCTCCCAATATCGCGTCCCCGGCCCCTTATTGTTTCGAGTCCGTGTCCTCGTGAGAAAGATCCTATGAATTCAAAAGAAAGAGTCATGGCGGCTCTGGAAGGCGTTCTTCCAGACAGAGTTCCGGTTTTCATCATGAGCAGGCACTTTTCCATGAGACGGAAGAATGTCAGCTTCAAGGGTTGTCTGGAAGACTTGAGCGGAGAAAAATACGCTGCTGCCCAGGTGGATTCATGGAAAGTTTACGGATATGACGGGGTCATGGATCTGGAGGGGGTGAACGCTGAGTCGGAAGCTCTGGGGTGCGTCTTGGATATTTATGAAGACAAGAGCCCTGCCGTGATGAGACCCCGGATACATGGCTATGAAGTATTGAAGGATCTTCAAATTCCTGATTTTGAAAAAACTCCGGTTCTTCAAAGGCAATTCAATGTCGTAAAGGCGCTGAAGAGCCGTCTGGGGGATAAGGTCCCCGTTTATGGGAATGTGCAATGTCCTTTTCGCTCAGCCGTCATGTTGAGAGGGCTCACCGACCTCATGCTCGACCTTATCGGAAACCCGAGAGGCGTTCACGAACTGCTGGAGTTCACCACCTCGATGGCCATTTCCTACGGAAAGAAGCTCGTCGAATGCGGCACCGATATCCTCATGCCTTCGAACCCGCTGGGTTCGGGAAATCTTATCTCCGTGGAGCATTACAAGGAGTTCGTTTATCCCTATGACAGGGAAATGGTGGCCGCTTTCAAGAGCGAAGGAATCAAGACCATCCTCCACATCTGTGGGAAAGTCCAGGACAGGCTCCATCTCATTGCAGACACCGGGTATGACGGCGTCAGCGTGGACAGTGTCGTGGACCTTCGAAGAGCCAAAGAGCACGTGGGAGACCGGATTTGCCTAATCGGCAACGTAGATGTCTTTCGTCCCTTGCGAAAAGGCAGCGCACAGGGAGTGCGGCAGAAAGCGCTGGAGTGCATCGAAGCGGCAGGCTCTGGAGGCAGGTTCATGCTCTCTGCGAGCTGCGAAATCATTGCGGATACACCGGAGGAAAACCTCAGGGCTCTCATCGATACAGCAAGGGGAACACCCTGAGACTCTTGCCAGGAAGGAGGTGGTAGCCGTAGAAACAGGATTTGCTGACAGCGTGGATGCTTTTGAAATAACTCGGAATGAATACTTGATATCAAGGAGGAAATCATGAGATCAAAGGTTTTGTGCCTGTTCTTGGGATTGACGCTTCTGGGCCTTTTCAACTCATCAGCCGGTCTTGCAGCGGAACCCTACAAGGTGGGGGCCGTATTGGAAGTGACGGGCGGGCTCTCCTTCCTGGGAGAACCTGCCAAGAACACGGTGACGATGATTCAAAAGGAAGTCAACGACGCGGGAGGAATCAACGGGCATCCTCTCAAGCTGATTGTTTATGATACGGAGGGTAAGCCCACCCTGGCCGTGACGCTGGTACAAAAGCTCATCAAGAAAGACAATGTGTGTGCCATCGTAGGCCCCATGTCAAGTGGTTCGGCGCTGGCGGCGATTCCGACGATCGAAGAGGCACGGATTCCCAATATCGCCCTTGGCGCGAGCATGAAGATCGTCGAGCCCCCCAAGAAATGGGTCTTCAACACCGTCCAAACCGACACCAATGCCGTATCCCGCATCTATGCATTCATGAAGAAAAAGGGTTACAAGAAAGTGGGCCTTGCCACCGTGTCCAATGGTTTTGGAGACAGCGGACGGGAGCAACTCTTGAAACTGGCACCCGAATATGGGTTGGAGGTTGTTGCCGACGAGAAGTTCGATGAAAAGGATGCAGACATGACGGCCCAGCTCGTGAAGATTCAAAGTGCGGGGGCTGAAGCGGTCGTTTGCTGGACCGTAGGGCCAACGGAGGCGGTGATCACGAAAAACTGGAAACAGCTGGCCATGAAAATCCCCATGTACCAGAGTCATGGTGCTGCATCGAAAAAATTCCTCGAGATGACCGGCAAGGACGGAGAGGGGGTTATTTTTCCGGCACCGAAGCTCATTGTCGTGGATCAGATCCCGGACTCGGACCCGCAGAAAGCGATTCTGGTTAAATACAAGAGGAGTTATGAAGCAACCTATAAACAGGATGTCAGCAAGTTCGGAGGAAACGCCCATGACGCCATCCGGATCGTGATCGATGCACTCAAGGCCGTGGGACCGGATCGGGCGAAAATCCGGGATTATGTGGAAAACCTGAAGGGCTGGCTCGGCGTTATCGGCAAGTACAGCTACTCACCGACAAACCACAACGGGCTGAGCAAAGACTACTTCGTCATGATTCAGGTCGTCAACGGAGAGTGGAAGCTCCTCGAGTGAGTTTTGAGAGGAGGGAACAGGTCTTTCCTGTCCCCTCCAAAATCGAATCATTGCAGCCCTTCACCGATGAAGCATCGGACCAAGCGCCGCATTACCGCGATCATACCGTCGCGCCGGAGCAAGGATAGGGGCAGAGGACATTTCAATGAGACGCGTAAAAGAACCCACGTACACCAAGTTCATAACCGGGGAACTGAAACGGTTTGATGAGAGGAACACGGGATTCAGTCGAGGAGCCCTTGAGGGTGACAAGTACACGGTCATGCACGAGCGGAGCATTTCAAATATCGAGAAGCTCATCCCAGGAAAGACGATCCTGGATCACGCCACGTGGGTTTCAGGCCGCACGGCGGACTATGTGCTGCGCAAGAGCAAACTGGCGCGAGAAACCCCGCCCATCTACAACCACAAGTTCCGACTGAAAAACCCTGACCCCACGGCGATGACCCGGGTGATCAAACAAGCGGCTCGATGGATCGGCGCGGACCGGGTGGGGGTTGCCAAGCTCAATCCCCTCTGGATTTACACGCACTGGGGTCAACACAATGCGATGTACACCCATGCTGCCAAACACGGGGACTCCATCGAGATCCCTCCCGAGTATGACAACGTCATTGTCATGATCCATGGGATGGACTACGACATGATGCGGAGAACTCCCAACGTGGAGCCTGAAACCGACATCGGCTATTCAAAGGCCGCATGGTGCGCCGCGTCTCTTGCCACGTTCGTTGCCGAATTGGGCTACAAGGCGATTCCCTCCGTCAATGAGCTCGGGCTCAGCATCCCCATGGCTGTCGACGCCGGTCTGGGCGAACTGGGTCGGCACGGTCAACTTATCACACGGGAGTACGGGCCGAGGGTGAGAATCAGCAAGGTTTTTACCAATCTTCCTCTGGTTCCCGATTCCCCCATTGACATCGGGGTGCAGGGTTTCTGCGAAAAATGCGAGCTTTGTGCAAAGCACTGCCCGAGCAGGGCCCTTATGACAGGCGAAAGAACAGACAAGGCCTGGGACCAGTCAAACGCCGAGGGCATCATGAAATGGCCTATCAAGGCTATGAAATGCTTTGACTGGTGGGTTAAGAACGGCACCCATTGCTCGGTTTGCATCAGGGTTTGCCCATGGAACAAGCCGAATAACGTGTTGCACAAAACGGTGCGGCTTTTTGCCGAACGGAACATTCTTACCCGTGTGATTGTATTTATGGATCAGTTCCTGGGATACGGGAAGCAATCAAAGCCGGAGGGAGGAGGCCAGGATCCTTCTGTAAGCAAGATTTAGGAGCCTGCCTTTCCCTAATTCTTGAAAAGAGAGGTTTCGGAATTGACTCTATCCTCCCAGTGTCTTCAGCTGCTTTTGACGGGGATCACCATCGGCAGTATCTACGCCATGGTGGCGATCGGCTTTAACATCATCTACAACGCCACGGACGCCCTGAATTTTGCCCAGGGAGAGTTCGTGATGCTGGGCGGAATGTCGATGATCATGTTCCATGGGGTCCTGGGCATCAACATGGTGGTTTCTTTCTTCCTCGCCATGGTTCTCGTGACAGTGGTGGGGATCCTTTTTGAAAGACTGACGATTCACCCCCTGAAAAAGCCGCCCTTGGTCACCGTGATCCTGATCACCATCGCCGTCTCGATCCTA
>JAHECH010000350.1 GCA_024641835.1 Deltaproteobacteria bacterium | reverse complement strand
CGTCTCAGGCCGCGCTCTCCTGACAACCTCATCGAACATGAAATGACCTGGTTCGTGGCTCTCCGCCCTGGGAATCTTGCCGAGCAGGGCTCCGAGGAAACCCTTCATTTTGGGCAGGTAGGATTTGACATTACAAACAACGACAGTCTCCACATCAGCACCCATTGAAGCCTGCACGGCCGTGGGATAGAAGCTGGGATGATCCATCACAAAGACCGCTTTAGCCCCGCAGTCCTTGAGCTGGAAATTCAATTCAGGGATCTTATAGAGGGGATTGCAGGTGACACAGATGCCGCCCGCTTTGAGAATACCGAAGAAGATCTCCGGATACTGGGGTATATTCGGCAGGAAGATGGCTACGCGGTCGCCCTGTTTGATGCCGCGAGAGACAAGGAAATTGGCAACCCGATCTGCGGTATCTTTGACTTGAGCGAAAGTGCGAGTCCTGTCAGCGAAGATCGTGTACGTTACGTTGGGGTATTTTGCCGCTGATTCATCAAGGATGGTGTACAGCGGCTTTTCATAGCCGGTGATCTCGTAAGGGACCCCTTCAGGCCATTTGAACTGATGCCACAGCTTGGACGACATATCATCCTCCTCTCCGAGAAAAGGGTTAAGGGAAATGCTTCCAGAGCCATTTGAACGGCACCATTAGCCTCATACTCGCCCCGGGCAATCCCGCAGACGGTACACGGTCCAAGGTACACGGTGCACGGTTGAACATCGTATCTCATTGATTCGTTTTCCTTGCACCTTGCGCCGTGCGCCGTGAACCGTTCTTGTGCCTACCTAGCTACGAAGATCGGGGCCATAGAAGTCTCTTTCAAAATAGAGAAACGAAGAAGTCGCTGCCCGGTGATCAGCTCTCAGTGATGGGTGAGGCCCCGCAGGGGCGCGGTGAGGCGGGCGGAGGGCTTCCCGGGAATAGCCATGCAAGGCGAAACATGGGAATGACTGATGCAGCCGCGCCGCCCGCCTTCGCTGCCCTCTACTTGCGGAGTCTTTCCCGGTCTCTCTTCGTTTCCTCATTTTGAAAGAGACCCCCATGGCCCCTCGGAAAGCCTCTGCGAGGCGCTTCGGCCCAGCTCAGTTTGGCGACGAATTTATGACTGAGGACATGAAGTCCAAATCCACCGCCTTATTCCCGGAGCCTCCGCGGGACGCGGGTTTCGAGCATTTCCTGATCACCAGCAAGGCGTCAGATGCAAGGCGCCGAGGAGCGACGACTGAGGCGTATGGAGCAATACGCCGCAAGGAGGAGCGACCGAAGGCAACGCCGCAGATGATGCCTTGATGGTGAATCAGGGCTAAAGGCCCATGAACTTGGCTGCTATCCCTTTCATGATCTCGTTCGTCCCTGCGAAAATAGAGAGCACCCTGGCATCCCGCCAGGCCCGTGCAATGCGATACTCTTCGCAGCACCCGTATGCGCCGTGGAGATCCATGCACCGATCTGCCACGCGCATGGCCATTTCAGTCGTCCAAGCCTTGCCCAGAGAGACATCCACCACAATGCTTTTGCCTTCCATGTGATCTGCGATCATCTTATCCAGAAAAGTTCTTCCCAGTTTGACTTCCGTTGCCGTCTCCACGATGCTGAATCGGCTATGGGGGAGTTTCAAAAGGGGTTTGCCAAAATCCGTCTTTTCCCCGCAGAAATGGATGGTCATGTCCAACAGCTTTTCTGCGATGGCCACCGCGATGATGCAGCACATGAGGCGCTCCTGCTGGAGTTTGTCCATGAGCATGAAGAAGCCGCTTCCTTTTATCCCGAGGCGGTTACTCTTGGGAATCCTGCAGTCATGGAAGTAAAGCTCGGCTGTGTCCTGGCTATGCCAGCCCATTTTAGAGAGCCTCTTGGCTTTCTCGAATCCTTTGCTCCCCGCTTCGACAAGATAGAGATCCATGCTCCGGTACGCGTCATCGATGGAAGGGTCTCTTGCAGCGAGCACGAGAAGATCGCAATTCATGCCGTTGCTGATGAAGGTCTTCTGGCCGCTGATGACGACATCATCGTCCTCCTCCACCGCTGTAGTTCGGATGGATGCCAAGTCGCTTCCCGCATCGGGCTCTGTCATGGCTATCGCAGTTATGATATCCCCTGACACGCAGCCTGGAAGATACTTCTGTTTCAACTCTTCTGACGCAAAGGAGGTGATGTACGGGACCACGATATCGCTATGAAGCGGCGCCACGAGACCAGTCTGGTGAGTCAGGGCGAGCTCTTCAGTTACGATCACGGAGTAAAGGAAATCTCCTCCCATCCCCCCGTACGCTCTCGGGACGTTCATGCAAAGGAATCCCTGCTCCCCCATGCTTTTCCATACGCTCTTGGGAACGATCCCCTGGCGCTCCCATTCATCCGCATAGGGGCTGACTTCTTTTTGGAAGAACCGGCGCACCCTTTCCCTGAATCGGATGTGTTCCTCTGTGTACTTCAGAATCTCCAAACTTCCTCCTCCTCATTTCGAACGCCGAAGCGCTGCTGAGCCCACTGTTCAAACTCTTGCGTTGCCACTTCTCCTCGAATTGCGAAGATGTGCCCGAGCCGCCCCCCATAGGAGGCCTTACACCATATCGCTCGGACACAGTGGCTATGCCCGTTTTCGAAAGGTCAAAGTCTACGGTGCAGGGTACAAGGTCCACGGTTCACGCCCAAAAGCTATCCGTTTCGATGATGTGGTTCTCCTTGCACCGTGTACCCTGGACCTTGCACCATTTTGTCGGGCATGGCCATGTCTCACCATTGATTGAGCGAACAAAGCTAAACTATACCGTGCCCGATTGTCGGGGAGTGTTTTGTATTGCTCGCCCCTACCACATGCTCCACGAGCATATCTTTCTCCGCCTGTCCGGGCTCCATAAAAAGCTCGAGTGCTTTTGCATCCCGGTAAAAATGCTCCACATGTCCTTCCGTCATGTAACCGTAGCCACCAAGGATCTGAACAGCATGATTTGTCACATTGTGTGCACCCCTTGCTCCAACGAGCTTTGACATCAGAATAAACCGATGGTCTGGCCTGCCCTGATCCAGAGACAGGGCTGCCTTGTAGACCACAAGCCTAGCCATTTCCACTTCCATGATCATCTCGGCAAGCTTGTTCTTGATGAGGTCAAAGGAAATAATCGCCCTGCCGAATTGCTCTCTTTTCCTGCTGTAGTCCACCGCCCGGTCCAGCGCTCCCTGGGCTACTCCCGCAGCCATAGCCCCACACTTGATCCTCATAGAATTCAAGAATTCCTTGACATATGCGTGACCCTGATCTTTACAGCCCACGAGATTCCCTTTAGGGACGATGAGGTTATCGAAGACAAGGCGGCTGATGGGAACCATCCTCATGCCCAGTTTCTCACCTCCGGGAGAACATTCCAGGCCCGGTGTCTCTCTTTCGACCAGGAACAGGGATTGGCTGAGAGGATCATCCGATCGGGTCTGACATGCCAAAAGGATATGATGTGCGATGTCTCCAAGGGGCACAAAAGATTTGGTCCCTTTGACAGCGTATCCATGAAGCTCTTCTTTGGCAAAAACCTTCAGAGGAGCCAGAGCATAGCCATCTTCGAAAAGGGCGAGGGTGATCAGCGCTCTGCCCTGCGCCAATGAAGGGAGGACTTCTTTCTTCTGATCATGATTTCCATGGGCCACGATCAGGTCTGACCCGAAATCCGAAAGGGCGAGGGCCATTCCTACACCGGAGTCTTGCTGGCAAAAAGCCTCGATGATCAGAGCACACTCCAAGAGACCCAGGTCTTGACCTCCGAACTCTGCCGGGTACTGAACGCCCATGAACCCGAGTTCGCTTGCCTTTTTCCAGACAGACCTGGGGAACTGCTGATTCTTGTCATGTTCCAGGACAAGCTCTGGATCGAATTCGCCTTCTGCAAACTCCCTGGCTGCTTTCTGGATGTCCAGCTGCTCTTTACTCAGGTTGAAATCCATAAAACACCCCAGAACGGTTCAAGGCGCAAGGCCCACGGTACAAGGTTCATGGCCAAGAGCACCTCTTTCGTCGACTGTATTTTCCCTGCACCGTGTACCGTGGGCCTTGGCCCTAGTCTTTATACCTTCCTATGATCGCAATGCTGCAAATGTTCATGAACGGCACACCACCCAGGTTCTGCGTGAGCCCATAGAGGGGATTGCCGAGTTGCCTTTCCCCTGCCCTTCCCTGCAGCTGGAGATACATCTCGTAGAGCATCCGGAGCCCCGAGGCGCCGATGGGGTGGCCGAAGCATTTCAGGCCTCCGTCCACCTGGCAAGGGATTCTGCCGTCCCTGTTGTAGAAACCATCAAGCACGTCCCGCCAAGCCTTGCCGTAATCGGAGATGTGAAGGTCCTCATAGGTGACGAGCTCCGTAATGGAGAAGCAATCGTGCAGCTCCATCATGCTAATCGCTTCTCCGGGGCTGTTGATCCCCGCTTCCTTGTACGCACTGACACTGCACCGCTCCGTGGTCATGAAATGATCTCCATCCCACTGGTTGTAGCCCATCTCTTCACCACTGCTTAAGGCGAGCTGGAGAGCTTTGACCGTGATGGGATTCTTTTTCCCCATCTCCCTCGCCTTTTCCACGGTGGTGACAATGGCACACGCGGAGCCATCGCTCACACCACAGCAGTCGAAAAGACCTAGAGGATAGGCGATGATCGGTGCGGCCATCACCTGTTCGATGCTGACTGGCCTTCTGAGGTGGGCCTTTGGGTTGAGAGCCCCGTTTTCATGGCTCTTGACTGAGACTTGAGCCATGGCCCGCTTCAAGTCCTGGTCGCGAATGCGATACTTGGCTGCATAGGCTGTGGCCAGCTGGGCAAAAGATCCCGGGGCGGTCATGTTGGGGTTCCAGAGCCAGATGAGGGATCCCATGCTTGAACTGACCATGCTGGGCAGGCCGCCGAACCCTGTGTCCTTCAATTTCTCCACGCCCAGGGCGAGACAAATGTCATAAGCACCCGAGGCGACCGCGTACACAGCGCCCCGAAACGCTTCCGTTCCACTCGCGCAGAAGTTCTCTGTTCTCGTCACAGGAATGAACGGAAGCCGCAGGTTCATGGAAAGCGGAAGGCCACTTTTCCCCACATTGATCTCCTCATAACAAGTGGCAAGCCATGCTGCCTGGATCTCATTCCGATCAATGCCTGCATCCTGGACACACTCTGTGAAGGCCTCCACCATGAGATCCTCGGCGCCGACGTCCCAGCGCTCTCCGAATCGTGTGCATCCCATCCCGATGATCGCCACTTTATCTCTGATTCCGGTGGCCATAGTCACCTCCGAATAAAGTTCCTGCAATACTGGAATACAGAACGGTCCAGGGCACAAGGCTCACGGTTCACGGTTAAAACCAAAGCATCCCTAAATCGAACCCTCCCTGCACCGTGCGCCCTAGCCCATGAACCATC
>JAHECH010000349.1 GCA_024641835.1 Deltaproteobacteria bacterium | reverse complement strand
TTCATCGCTTGTTCCGCAAGGTCCGGGTTTCTCTTTTGAAGGGCCTCCAGAATATCCCTGTGTTCCTGCATGGACCGGTCGAATCGATCCTTGTAGTAAAGTTGCATGTGCCGGTGGAGGAGCACCTTTTGCCTAAGGCTGTTGAGCACATCATTGAGGACTTTGTTCCCGGACAATTGCTGAATACGCAAGTGGAGAAGGTGGTTACATTCCAGGTACGCTTCGTGGTTTCTTTTTCGGAAATGCTTTTCCAGAGTGCGGTGGAGGGATTCCAGCTCTTTGAGGTCTTCTTCTGCCATCTTTTTCGCTGCCAGCCGGGCGCAGGTGCCTTCGAGGACGCTTATGACATCGAACATGTCCTGAATATCCTCAATGCGCGGCTGGGTAAGGTATGCCCCCTTATGGGGGATGAGATCGATCAGCCCTTCTGAGTGAAGGATTCGTAAGGATTCTCTGACGGGGGTCCGGCTCACGCCCATGGAATCGGCAATCTGTTTTTCGTCGATTTTCTGGCCCTTCACCAGAACGCCGGCACGGATCATTTCGCGAATTCGGTCGGTGACCTCCTGATGGAGGGTTCTTTGCACGATTTTTTGCATGTGGGGTTCCTGCGAGGCAGGTGAAATTGTGTATCTTGTATAAATTATAATGTATTATGTCAAGGAAAAACTGGCTGGAAACGCTGTTCCCGACTCAGAGGGTTCCCACCCAGAAGACTACGGCGAGTGTCTTGCCTTTGTTGACTATGTACTGCTTTGCAGGGTTGGCGTAGAAATGAACCGTGTCGCCCTCCGCGAGTTGGACCACCTGGTCACCGCGAACGAGTTCGAGCGATCCCTGGAGCACGCATAAAATCTCCTGACCGTTCTTGATATTCTTCCGAACCGGGATCTCTCTGCCAGGCTCCAGGAAAAGCATAGCGCTATCAATGACGGCTCTGTTTTCCGGTGAAAGGAAGCGGCGCGTCACAAAGCCGGTTCTTGGGAGTTCGATATCCTCCCACTCCGCCTTCCGCACGACCACGAGGTTTTCCTGGGAATTGACCTGGTTCAGAAGATCGCCCGCATTGATGCCGATGGCATTGCAGATGTTGACAAGGGTATCCACCGAAGGCGAGCTCACACTGTTTTCCACTTGGCTCAGAAAGCCTTCAGAGACCCTTGCTTTCTCAGCCACAGCCTTGAGGGTGAGCTTCTTGTCTTTCCGATGTTTCCGGATGAGAGAACCTAAATTCACAGCAGCTCCTTGTTTTCCAGTTTTGGAGGGTGGTTATAATCCTTTTATTTCCATCATCCAAAACTTTAGTAACACTAAAATATCGTTGCCGTCAAGCCCGCTCTCATAGTGGACAAAAACGGCCATGAGCTAAGCCTCATTGGCGTAATTTCCTATGCCGAAGCTTCTTGACAAGCTTCCAGTCCCAGGATATAAAAATGTTAAGTAATGGTAAAGATCTTAAGGCGATCGCAGACGAGGGCGGTTCGGTGTTGGGGCGAGTATAAACCATAGAAGCCGACACGCGAGGGGGAAGCTATGAAAGGACCGATCAAGTTGGTTAAATCCGGGAAGATTGAAGGATTGAAAGACCTGGAGCCCATTCATGAGTGGTCTGAAGGGGCGGCGTATCTTATCATTGAACAAGTCTCTTACAAGGGAACGCCGGGTGCCGTCGTCTGTTACTATAACCCGCCTGTGCATCAGGTCGGGAATCCAGCCCTGGATGCCTATTTGGAAGGTCTGGACAAGGTCTACGCCAGGAAAGGTGACCTGCGCTTTCTTATCCTCTATGGAGCCAACGATCCTGTCCATGCAGGGGGCGACCTCAAGGAGAGCCTGGAAAAATTGGACCGCACCCTGGCCATGAAAAAGGAAAAGGGCAAAGCACCAGCATCGGAGATAGATCAGCTCTACGACTGGGCGGACAACCGCCTCAGGAAAGGGATTGCCCTTCACGGGAGCGTCAGAAAGATCGCCCAACATCTCCGGGTGGTCGCTGTCTGCGGCGGGGGAACAAGGTTCGGAGGATCGGCTGAAATCCCTCTCATGGCCGACCATCTCGTGGGCGATTCCAGAAGCGGGATGTGTTTCAGTGAGGTGATGATCGGCCTTCTGCCTGGATGGTCGGGCGTCGCCAGGGCCATCGTGAAAGCGGGCCCCATCAATGCCCGGTACATGGCTCTGACAGGGAAGGAAGTGAAAGCAGACAGGCTGAAAGCAATCGGTATCTACAGTGTGGTGGTGGACGTACCCGTCGCTTTTCCGAAGATGCAGAAAACAGCCGATCCCAAGGCGGACAAAGCAGCCTATGCTGAGGCTCTGGACAAAAACGATGGGGAAACCGGCATGCGCTTGCTGCCCGTGGGCCTGGAGACCGCCACGTGTCCCGCACAGGAGATTCCTGTGGTCAACCAACCGGTTCGACTTGTTTCCGAATCAGAAATCGCGCAAGAGGTGGATCGAAGAAAGAACCCACAAAACTATGCCCATCTCTGGGGCAAAACCCTCAAGGAAGCGGGTGACGAAATCAACAAAATGGGAAGGCCTCTTGCACCTCAATCTGTAGATGCCTTGTCAAAGCTTTTCGCAAGTTATGACCGTGCTTCATTTGACGAACTCGCTTTTGTGAAAAGAGAGATGGAGGCGGATGCCCGGCTTTACAGGGATCCGAAGTTTCGTGCAGGCCTAATAGCCACGCTGGAACAGAAGGTGGCGGACTACAGGGAGGCTTCGTGAGATGAGACCGTATTTTGAAAAAATGAGTCCCATAGGAAAAACCCTTCCGCAAAAAGAAAAGAAACAATGGGAAGGGAATGCGCAGGAAATCTACAAGGTGGATCAGGGGATCGCGGAGGCCATGGAAGAACGCAAAAAGACGGGCCTTCCAGCGGAAAAACTCCACAAGCGCGGGGAAAAGACAGCCTGGGAGCGTATCGACCTGTTGGCGGATCCCGGCTCATTTCTCCCCCTGAACAGTCTCTATAATCCTGAATTCAATCAGGAAGGAACTACCGGGGTGGTCACGGGCCTGGCCCGGATTTCGGGAAAGTACGCCGTCGTCATTGCGTCGGACAACAAGGTTCTCGCAGGCGCCTGGATTTCGGGACAGCGCGAGCACGTCTTCAGAGCCCAGGACATGGCCGAACGGCTGAATATCCCCCTTGTCTGGGTTCTCAACTGCAGCGGTGTCAAGCTCACGGAGCAGGAAAAAGTATATGCCGGAAGGCGTTCCGGTGGAAGGACGTTTTTCAGGCATTCAGAACTGGCTGAAAAGGGAATACCCGTCATTGTCGGCATGTACGGCACCAATCCCGCAGGCGGCGGATACCATGCCATCAGCCCTGCCGTCATCTTCGCCCATGAAAAGTCCAACATGGCCGTGGGCGGGGGTGGGATTGTGAGTGGCATGTCGCCCAAGGGGTCTTTTGACCTGGAAGGGGCGGAAGACATCATCGATGCCACCAGGAGATTCAAGGAAGAGCCGCCGGGAGGAGTGAGAATCCACTATGATAAGACGGGCTTCATGAGGCAAGTCTTTGACACGGAAGAAGGGGTGCTCCAGGCAATGAGACAGTGCATGGCAGGCATGCCCATGTACGATCCCTCCACTTTCAGGGTTGCAGAACCCGCGCCGCCTCTGTATGAGCCGGAGGAACTCAACTACATCGTCCCCTTTAATCAGCGGCGGACCTACAGCATCGAGCAGGTGCTGGCCAGGCTTTTTGACGCAAGCGAGCACATGGAGTACCGCCCTGATTATGGCCCTGAAGTGTACTGCGGTCTGGCCAAGATCGACGGCTTCCTCGTGGGTGTCATCGCCAACCGCCAGGGCTTTCTGGGCAAGGAGTACCCCTGTTATGCAAAGGGCGAGTACATGGGGATCGGAGGGAAGCTCTACCGGGAAGGCCTTATCAAGATGAACGAGATGGTCATGTTCTGCGGTCGAGACAAGATCCCCATGATCTGGTTCCAGGACACGAGCGGTATTGATGTGGGCGACATCGCGGAAGAGGCTGAGTTGTTAGGCCTCGGCCAATCTCTCATCTACTCCATCGAGGATTCTCACCTCCCTATGCTCTGCGTGGTCCTCAGGAAAGGGACCGCCGCCGCTCACTACATCATGGGTGGTCCCCAGGCAACAAGGAACAACGCATTTACCCTCGGGGTGGGAACCACGGAGATTTACGTGATGCACGGGGAAACAGCGGCTGTAGCGGCTTTTGCAAGGCGACTGGTCAAAGAGAAAGATGGAGCAAGACCCCTGGAGCCGGTGATCGAAAGCATGAACGCACTCGCGCAGCAGTACTTCGATGAGTCAAGGCCCCTTTACTGCGCAAAAGCCGGGCTTGTGGATGAAGTCGTGCCCATGGCCAGGGTGCGAGATTATTTCATCGCCTTTGCCAAAAGCTGTTATCAGAACCAGACGAGCCTCTGCCCTCATCACCAGATGCTGCTGCCGAGGTCGATCAAAGGCTAATTTTGAATTTTAGATTTGCGAAAATACTTCTTCGGAGGAGAAGCATGAGTGAGCACGATATTTTCAAGGTCAATTCCAGAATGCCTAAAAATGTAAGGCTGGGCGACATCACCGTGAGGGACGGCTTTCAGCACGAGGAGAGCTGGATGCCCACGGAAGCGAAGATCTATTACCTTCAGGAACTCGCCCTGGCAGGCGTTAAAAGACTGGAGGCCACTAACCTGGGAAATCCCCGGGTCATGCCCCAGTTCAAGGATGCCGAGGAGGTGCTCAAGGGAATCAGGGATGAATTCTTTGTCAAAAGGCTGACAAAGGCGGGCATCAAGGCCGAAAGCGTTGAATGGACTGCGGTGACCATCAGGGAGCCCGCAGTGGACAGGGCGATCAGGCTTAAACAGCAGGGAATTGGGCCGAACCGTGTGCTCATGATGGTCTCCACGGATGAGCAGCATCACTTTGCCAACAGCGGAATCACTCTTCCTGAGTACTGGAAGGAGGCGGAGCGGTGCATCAAGAAATGCAAAGACGCGGGCATCAAGATGTGCGGCACGGTGAGCACGATCTGGGGAAGCCCCATTTCAGGGCCGACGAAATTTGAAGATGCAGTGGAGTTCACCAAGCGGTGGCTCAGCATCGGCGCTGATGACATAGAACATGCAGACCATGACGGCTCTGCGCCACCGAACCAGGTCTACCGCTATTTTTCCATGATCTTGGATGAGATCCCCAACACGGACCTCCATGTCGCTCATTTCCATGTGACTAGAGGGTGGGGCCTTGCCAACGTCCTCGCAGCACTGATGGCAGGGATCGATATTTTTGAAGGAACCATCGGTGGCCTGGGTGGACAGCCGGCCAATTTCCTGGACAGGGTCCCTGTTCCCGGCACCGGCTCTTACTATTACAGAGATCCGAACGTCGTCGGCCTCACG
>JAHECH010000348.1 GCA_024641835.1 Deltaproteobacteria bacterium | reverse complement strand
AAGTACAGGAAGCTTCCTGTCTACGAGATGCTTGGGGGAGCCTGTCGGGACAAAGTCAGAGCTTACGCTAGTCTCCCACGGTTTCAGAAGCCCGAGCACGCGGCTTCTGAGGCTATTCGTTGTGTAGAGGAAGGATATGAAGCTGTGAAACTCCACCAGACTGACACAGCGACGGTGAAGGCTGTGCGGAAGGCGGTAGGAGATGATATCGTCTTAATGTTGGACGCGGATGGGTCTTGGACTCCGAGACAGGCTGTGGAAAGAATAAGGGAGATGGAAGAGTATCAACTTTTTTGGGTAGAGGAGCCCGTCTCTCCTATGGATGATTATGAAGGCTTGGCTTTCGTAAAGCATAAGTCGAACATTAGTATTGCAGCTGGGGAAAACGAATATACTCATTACGGATTTAAGGAAATGATCCTCAGAGGTGCAGTGGATATCCTCCAGCCCGACGTTATTAAGTCAGGAGGGCTAATGGTCTGTCGCAAGATCTTGGCCTTGGCTGAAGCATGGAACTTGAAGCTAGTTCCGCATTCCTACTGCTTCGGCCCTGGAGTCGCTGCTACACTGCATTTTGCCCTGAGTAGCATGAAAACTGATTATATTGAGATCAATGCGGTGCCATTAGAAGCGTTTCCCATCGAACCAGCTTTCAGACCTGATAACGGGTATCTTAAAGCCCCCGATAAAGCAGGCTTGGGCGTTGAGATAGATGAAGAAGTTGTGAAGAAATATCGCTACTAAGAGTTGTCTACAAATGCTGGGAAGTAATTTCAAACGTAGTTGGTAAGACTTGATCTGACACCTATCCTTCTGAGACCGGTGTCCGCCCAAGCCACAAGTGCCAGACGGTGTCGTGGTATTGTCCGCAGGAATAAGAATCACGCGAACCCACCGCTTTGACACGGTGGAGGCTTTTCCTGAGGTGTTCAATAAGCCCCTCAAAAAAATCTCAAATCTCCGTTGCTTTCTCAGATCGAACCAGGTTTTGTCAGGGATGCGGATTTTGTTGGTCATCGTAAGCCTCCGATGGTTTTTGATTTTGTTCGGGGTATACAGAGGGAGTAAAGAAGGAAAATCTATGCAGCGATGTCTGACGTGACTTATTTTTCCCGGACGGGAATTCTAATTGTCGCTGATCAGACATTGAACACACGAAGACGAAGGTGAAGAATCCCCAGACGAACGGGATCTGTGAGCGACTCCACAAAACCATTCTGGACTTATTTTTACAGCATTGCTTTCAGGAAACCGATTTATCTGGGTATAGAAGAGCTCCAGCAGGATCTTGACGAGTGGCTGGAGCGGTATAACACGAAGAGAACTCACCAAGCCAAGAGATGCCAAGGGAGAACCCCGATGGAGACTTTCTTAGAGAATTTGCCTTTGGCAAAAGCTAAAATGTTGGGTATTGAAGGACACCCCCGTCTGGCACTTGTGGCTTAGATGGACAGCGGCATCAGAAGGGATAGCTGTCAGAAAACATCTTAGCAACTACACATCAATAGAAACATTGCCGAACTGAACCCCCTGCCTGCGGGTACCGTAATAGAGCTCACTACAAAACCGCTATCCACTTCAATCGCGCTGCCGTCACTCTTTATCCTAGCCATTAAATAAGCGTGATTTTTTTATCAGTCTCACCAAAAACACTCGAAATGCCTGTCAGTATTGGTTAGAATCGATTTTATGAAAACAAAACTTACCTGAGAGAGGAGCATTTCGACTGAAGCAAAAACATACCAAAATATTGAATCAACCTAAACAGAATTTGGCAGAACGCCTTGAGCGCAAACAGTTTCCTGAACAATCCAGGCCATTGTTGAGAGCTCAAAATATTCATTACGAAATGGCCGAGCGGGTTCGTGCGATTGACTGCGGTGGAATCGGTGCCTTTCACCTGCTTGCCTGCAACAGTGGTCTTGCGGATGCCATTAATCAGAAGGTCAACCTTCTGAAGCGACACCTGCCCTATCACGAGTCTGACCATGTTCTGAACATCGCGTATAACACGCTCACGGGTGGAACGTGTCTTGATGATATTGAACTGCGGCGCAATGATGAAGCATTTATGGACGGACTGGGAACTGAGCGCATCCCGGACCCGACCACGGCCGGGGATTTCACCAGAAGGTTTTGCGAAGGCGATGTGATTGAGTTGATAGAGGCCATCAACAGCATTCGGCCCAAGCTGTGGAAGAAGCGCCTGCACAGGAGAGAACGCGGGGAAGCGATCATTGACACGGACGGGACACACGCACTGACGTGGGGGGAATGCAAGGAAGGGATCGGGCTTTCTTACGATGGTCAGTGGTGCTACCACCCGCTTCTGATCTCCCTTGCCAACACCATGGAGCCACTGTACTTGGTCAACCGTTCGGGCAATTGTGTTTCCCATGATGGGGCCGTTGCATGGATTGACCGTGCGATTGGGCTGGTGCGTCAAAGTTTTGAAGGGGTCTTCTTGCGGGGAGATACGGATTTTGCGCTGACTGCGCATTTTGACCACTGGACGGCAGAGGGTGTTGGTTTTGCGTTTGGAATGGACGCGATGACGAACCTTGTTCAAATCGCTGAAGGTCTTGAGGATAAGCGCTGGCGTGTGATGAGGCGTCGTGAAGAGCCTTCACCTTTCGAAGTCTTCTTGGTTGCCGAGACGCAAGACGTCATCACCACAACAGGGGGGCTTAAGGTTGTTCCTGATTATACGCTGGACAATTGCCCATCTTTTGATGTCCTCCTCGTTCCTGGTGGTTGGGGAACCCGAAAAGAACTTGGGAATGAGAGAAATATCAAATGGATCAGCGACCGGGCACGAAAGGCTGAAACTGTTGCATCTGTTTGTACCGGAGCGATGTTGCTCGGGCGCGCCGGCTTGCTGGATGGACGACGTGCGACGACACATTTGGGGTTCCTTGAACTGGATGCGGGAATCATTTCCCGGCGTGATGGTTGAAGACAAGTTTCATGTGATCGAGGAAGGCCATATCATTACATCGGCGGGAATCTCTGCCGACATTGACATGGCTCTACGCGTGGTCATGCGATATTGCGGTGAGGCTGTTGCAAGGGAGACCGCGCGATACATGGAGTACCGATTTCCGGATGACAACTCTCGCCGCGTTTGATGATCTGCCCCATCACTCACCTTTACTTCAAAGGGCATTTCAACAAACAAAGCCGAGCCGTCTCCCTCATTTATCTATCCTCAGTCTCCTCACCATCAGAAGGCCTACATTGGATTCAAAAAGAGAGAGGTCGGGACATGGCAAGGTGCAAGGATGATGAAATAGCCGTTACGGTGAATTACCGTGGACTCTGGGAGATTCCCTTTATTACCAAGAAAACGGAGACCGTATGCTTGCCTGCCGGGTCCACCGTTGATTCGTTGATGAATTCTCTATCCGCCAAGTACGGCGAGGAATTCAAGAAAATCATCCCATTTTGCAACCCCGTTATTCAGGGAAGGATGATAACGCCCTATGAAAGAGGCTCCACCACGCTGAAAGATGGTGACTGGATAACTTTTGTGTTCGGAATCGATGGGGGATAGAAATACTGACACAAAGAGCTTGGGATAGCCTCTCCTGGCTCCTGGTCCTGCTTCGATCGACACCATCCCCTTTAGCTGCGAGACCTGAAAGCTGAAGATCTTCGTTCGTGTTGCCGCCAACTCACTGCACTTCCTCTCCCTGAAGCTTCCTTATCTGAATCCTCAAGCGATTCTCCATGTCAGCTGCTCAGTACCGCTCAGCGCAAATCTCGGAATAGTATTGGGAAGGTTACTTCACAGCCTTCAGCAATCCATCCGCTACAACTTTTGGATTGGTAAAAAGCGTCTCATGCCCACCTTCAACCTCAATGAGTTCATGCTTCCCGAGTCCTTTAGCCATTCCAAGATAGGCACCCGGTGGAAGGGATACGTCCCCTTTGCAGAACACAACAGACTTCGGAATCTTCAGTTTGTCGAATTCCTGAGTATTCACAGGTGTCGTGAATAAGGCTATCGGCTGAGGCACCAGCCGCTTGATCAGAGCATCCTGCTTTTCTTTGGACTCACCCGCCATGAGCATGTTACGGACAAAATCCTCGTTGACAGGCACAGACTTCTCTGATGAGGCATTGGCAGCCGCTGTCATCCCTTGGGCTACTTCCGGCGGGACAAGATCGAACTGGCTTTTGCCGTTAGGCAGTATGAAGGCGTTCAAAAAAACCAATCTTTCGATCTTCTGAGCCCCTTTAGGCGCTGCACTCTGAAGCAAAAAACCGGCACTCGAATGGCCCACCAGTACCACCGGAGTCGTTTTCGCCTTAAGCACACTGACGATCTTGCTCACGTAATCTTGAAATGTCACCTTGGAACGATCATCTGCCGGCCGGTGCCCTGGCATGGTAGGGGCCTCTGCCGTGTGCCCAGCTCTTTCCAGTTCCTTGATCACTCCTTCCCAACACCATCCTCCATGCCATGCTCCATGAATAAGAACGAAATGCTTTCCCATGACTTACCTCCTTTCACTGTTCATTTTGGATCTTCTTGACAACGAGTAAAAGATTCAGGGATGGGGGCTTCGATATTCAGACCATCACCCGAGGGAAGCCGACATTCCATCCTTTGAGCGCTCCGGAATCGAAGCCAGACCCTCATCATAGCCCTCCCACACCTCCGACGGATTACACCCGGAGGCACCGTGAACACCTTCGTTTATCACATTCCTACCTTCTCCTGCTTCGTTTCGGCCAGGAATTCCGCCAGCGTCACAACTTGGGCATAGGCTGCGCTCAGGGCGGCCATAAACGCGGCATGGACATCCAAAGCTCCCACGGTCCGGTCGCCGAATCGGATGTCTGAAGCCGCACACGCATCATGCACTACCACGCATCTGAAACCGAAATCCGATGCTGCCCTCGTCGTCGCGTCAATGCACATATTGCTCATGGCACCGCAGATAACCACTTCATCCGGATCCACAGTCCGAAGCTCCCCCAGAAGCGAGGTGTTTAGGAAACCGTTGGGATGGTTCTTTATGATCACCCTTTCTCCAGGCCGGGGGGAGACCAATGGATGAAGATCCGCACCTTCCGTGTCTTGAACAAAGAAAGTTGCACCCTGTTTCGCTGCTATGTGACGGATATGAAAAATCGGTTGAGCTGCTTCCCTGAAAAAGGAGAGGAGGTCGGCAGCTCTCTTGCATGCCTCTTGCATCTCTGGAAGTGGCTTCCGCCCTCCCGGGAAGTAGTCCTTTTGAATATCAACCATTACCAAAGCTCGTTTCATGTGATCCCTCCTTCGCTCTTAAGGTGTTCCTATCCAGAGCTTGAAATTGTTTGCATCTGCCCTGCAAAGGACAAGGGGCAGGAGGTGTTTCTGGAGTGACTGTCCCGACTGTGTCGGGACGCTCTTTTCATGACTTATCCGCGTATGGC
>JAHECH010000347.1 GCA_024641835.1 Deltaproteobacteria bacterium | reverse complement strand
CGGTCCCCGGGTTTCGTTTAAACCCAGGCGCGAACTGGACCCGCTTCTACGGGCACCCGGCCTACACAGACTTCAACTTAAGAGAAAAGGGCCTGGAATACATCTTTCCTGATGAGAGCGAGGCCATGGTTTTTGACAATGATACCTGCTTGGTCGGCTACTCGGCCCTCAAAGTGGTTGACCCTCTGACGGGTAAGACAGAGTTGTCTGATGAAAATTTGCAAAAGACTCTGAATGAAATCAGGCGATTTTCAAAAAAGGATGGCGATACCGCTGAGGAGTTATTCCGGAGATACATGGCAAAGTGGAAATCCGCATTCGGAAAGTATCGCTTCAGCCCCCCGGTTCCCTGGGGAACGAAAAACGAACTGGAGAAACTGTGCGATGACCCGAAGGATGGTTTTGACCCCATCTGCCAGTTTATGACCAGCCAACAATTGGCCTACGATCTTTTTGAGAGCGAAGAGCTGAGGACATTGTTCATGCGGGCGTCCATGACCTCTTTTGGTGGCGCACCTGATGACGTCATCGGGCTGCATGGTTTGGTTCATTCCCTCGGCCTTGTTCTTTCCTGGGAGCCGGCGGCGATTGCCAAAGGCGGCAGCCAGAGCGTAACGAACGCCCTCCAAAAGGCATTCGCAGAGATGGGAGGGGAATTCTTTGTCCGCACCGAGGTGGTCAAAGTTCTAAACGAAAATGCGAAGGTGAAAGGGATTCGGCTTAAGGACGGCACGGAGATAGAAGCGAAGCGTCTCGTCGTCAGCGACCTGAGTGCCCTTCAAACCATCCAGCTCATCGGCGAGGAGCATCTCGACAGCAAGATCGTCAGGCGCGTCAAGAACATAAGATACAACAGGCACAATGTGATATGGGCGGTCCTTGCGATGCACGAGTTGCCCCAGTATAAAGCGGCCTCTTTCAATCCGGATTGCGGGCCTCAACCCAGACTCTACATGGGACCGAGGAATGCGGATTATATGGCAAACCAATACCTTTCGGAGATACTGGTCAACGGAATCAGCAGCAAACTTTTCATGTTTGTCGGGCCCGACAGCATCTGGGATAAATCCAGAGCCCCTGAAGGCGAGCATATTATCGGAGTTGAGGAATTCGCCGCACCCACAAGATTCTTCTCAGCGAGCCGATGGCAAGAGCTGAGGAGAGAATTTGAAGACGCCATTATCAGCCAGTGGCAGATCTATGCTCCCAATATGACCAGGGACAATATTATCGGCTGTCGCGTTTTTACACCCTATGATATTGAACTGCGCCGGCCGAATATGCATCAGGGTTCCATTGCCGTCGGGGACATGATCGTCTCCCAGATGGATCGGTTCAGGCCGACTCCGGAACTCTCAAACTACAGGACTCCCATCAAGAACTTCTATCTTTGCTCCGCTGCCACTCATAACGGCGTAGGGACAGGCAGAGGATGTTCTTACAACTGTTACCGGGTGATCCGCGAGGACTTTGGCTTGAAGCAATGATCGGCCGGATGGAAAAATGAAAGCTCTGGAAGAGGTAGACTTTCTTCTGAAAAGACGGGCGCGGGAACTGGAAGTATTCAGAGATGAAGGCCGTAAGATCATCGGCTATTCCCCGGGAGGATACTTGCCTGTAGAAGTCATTGGAAGCTTTAGGGATTGCCCTTTTAGCAAGCGAAGAGAAGGCCTGATCCCTTGCTGCTTGAAGGCGCGGAGTCTTATCCGAAAGGAGGGCGTATGATTTACCGGTTTGAGGAGCTTGGAAAAGAGCACAACGACATGGTCGGGAAGAAGTGTGCCAATCTAGGCCAGATGACGCGGATGGGATTGGCTGTTCCCCCGGGCTTTGCGATTTCCATCGCCCTGTATGAGAAATTCATTCATGAGACGGGCACGGCTGAGAAGATGGCCTCCTATGTGAAAGGCCTGGGCAACCTCGAGGGGGTGAGGATTTCGGTTTTTGAGGAGATGAGCAGGACCCTGCGCACCATGATCGAGACCAGGGAAATGCCCTCTTCGATCAAAAAGGCGATTGCTTCTTATTACGCGAACCTGTGCAAGAAAACAGGGATTGAAAACGTTCCTGTTTCGGTGCGATCTGCCGGGACGGAGAGCAGGCCCGGGATGTTTGAGACCTACCTCAACGTGCGGGGCATTGAGGAGGTGATCGAGAAGGTGAAGAAGGTCTGGGCCAGCGCCTACACGGCCAGAGCCGTGGCTTTTCGGGTCAACAAGGGGTTCCCGGTGTTGGGGGATGAACTGGGCGTTGCGATTCCCAAGATGGTCAATGCGAGGGCTTCGGGGATCACGTTCACGGTGGATCCGGTGACGGCGGATGACTCGAAGATTCTCCTGGAGGCGAACTGGGGTCTGGGCGAGGGGGTAGTGAGCGGCGCCGAGAGTGTTGACGGGTTTGTGGTGGACAAGGAGAGTCTGGAGATTGTTGCGAGACATGTGGGGAACAAAGTGAAGTGTGTGGTGTACACGAAAGACGGGGCGGACTGGGCGGATGTGCCGGAGCACATGCAGAACATGCCTTGTATCAGTGATGAAGAGATTGTTGAAATCGCGAAGGTGGCCAAAGAGGCAGAAAAGAGTCTGGGGGGTCCGCAGGATATGGAGTGGGCTGTGGACCAGGATCTATCCTTTCCCGGGAGTCTTTTCTGGCTTCAAACGCGTCCGGCCAAGGTAGCGGCGAAAAAGAAGGTGTCTGCGTCGAGTCACATTGCTGATCTAATCGCCAAGAAGTTTGGAGGAGTCTAGAATTCCGCACCGTTCACCTGACCCTTCCCCCCTCCCCAGGATTGGGGGAGAGGGCGGGAACAGGGGGAGGAGCGGGTTTCGTTTTGGGGAGCAGTCCCTCGATGAAGAGGCGAGGGGCGTGAGGGGAACAACAAAGCAAACCTTTTACACGATCAAGAAGGAGGGGAAAAATGGCGCAGGAAAATCAGGAAATGGTGAGACTGTGGGATTCAGTACCTGGGTTTGACTTTAACAAAGATGTCGATCTGCCTGAGATGAATTCGTGGTTTTTTGATGGAACACACAGCGTGCCATTGTTAACGCCAATGTACAGTTGGTTCTGGATCAGGCACTGTGGCTATGGCTCTCAATATGCTGCGGAAACCCTCAGCATGCCCAGGTATAAAGGGTTCACGCTTAGAGATGTAGAAGGCTCGGATTATATCGCCATGCGTATTGTTCGTGATGAGGCGGAGGTGGCGAAACGCACGGCCAAGTTCAAGGAGGCCTTGATCCCCTGGATCGAGGACTTCGACGGCATCTGGGCCAAACAGCGCAAGGAACTGCTGGCGATGTATGACAAACTGAAAGCCGTTGATCTGGGCAAGGCTTCGAACATCGATCTCGTTCATCACCTCTGGGATATGATCAGCACCAGTCGTCGCATGTGGGAAATACACTTTATGGGAATGAATGTCTCCTATGCCGCCTTCCTCCTGCTCGAGGACCTGGTGAAGCCCTATGGTCTGACGAGCGAGAGCCCTGAATTCCAGGACATGTTCAGGGGGTTTGACAACCAGGTGTTCCAGGTGGACAAGAAACTTTGGGGACTGGCCCGGGATGCGGTGTCCATGGGGTTGGGAGACATCATCCTGAAATCCCCGGTTGAGCAGGTGATGGGAAAGATTGAACAGCACAAATCAGGCAAGGAGTGGCTCAAGAAATTGCATGCTTTTCTGGCGGTAGACGGATGGAGAATGGTTCGCATGATGGATCTCAACGAACCTTACTGGCTTGAAGATCCCTCTGTAGTGATCTCTCCCATCAAGGCTTTTATCAAGAAGGGCGGCGACTATGACCTGGACGCGATGACGAAAAAACTCGCCCAGGGCAGGGAAAGAGCCATTGCCAATCTGCTGGCAAAGGTGCCCAAGGACGAAAAGCCCTGGTTCGAGGCGCTCATCAAACTGGGCGGGAAGACCGGGTCTTACAGCGAGGAGCACGACCTTTTCTGCGAATTGCACTGCCATGCGGTCCAGCGCCGTGGTTTTCTCGGCATCGGGAGGCGCTTGGCCGCGGCCGGGACCATTGACAAACCGGACGACATCTTCTTCCTCAACCCGGATGAAGTGGAGAGGGTGTTGGGAGCTCCCGAGTTCCACAAATTGCAGTACATTGCCAACAGGCGGCGGGCACGGTGGGAGTACCTGAATCAACGGTGGCCAGAAGTGAAAGATTTGACGCACCCTCCTGTGTTTACGACCAGGAAAAGCCTCGAGGAAGCGGTAGGAATGGACCTCCTGCCGTCAGCCGATGCAATCATTATCAAAATCGTTGTGGGAGAATTGCCCAGGGTGAGGCCGGAGTTGAAGGCTGACATTTATGGAGTATGCGGGGCTCCTGGCGTCGCCGAGGGACTGGCGCGGGTCATCATGACTTACAGCGAGCTGGATCAGGTCCAGAAGGGTGATATCCTGGTCTGCCCCGGGACAAATCCTGCGTGGACGCCCGTTTTTGGTCTGGTTAAAGCTGTTGTTTCCGACAGGGGAGGAACGCTCAGTCACACGGCCATTGTGGGGCGCGAGTATGGGCTGCCGACCCTGGTCAACACCTTTACAGCTACCACTACCATTAAGACAGGGCAGAGAATCAGGGTGAATGTCACGGAAGGCACCCTCTACATTCTCGACAAGAAATAGGGTTCGAGCAGCCAATACGAACGCAATAAATCCTTTTGCACTGGACGGCGCCCCCTCACCCCTCCCCTCTCCCCCAGCTTGGGGGAGAGGGCGGGGTGAGGGGGCTGAATAGCAAACAACTAAATGCGTTCCTATTAGTTCCTGAAAGGTCTAAGACAGCATGGGGTTGCAACCCTTTCGGATTAATTACACCAAGAAGGACGTCGAAGATCTTCACCGGCGCTTGGATGCCACCCGATGGCCGATGTTGCCTTTTGACGCAGGGTGGAGCAGCGGTACGAATGATCAGGTGCTGCGTGACCTGGTCAGGTACTGGCGCCACGAATACGATTGGTTCAAGATCCAGGAACAGCTGAACCGGCTCACGCATTTTCGGGGTCCCATAGAGGGAGAGGAGCTTCACTGCGTTGTTTACAAGGGGTCGGGGGGTGACCGGCGCCCCCCACTCTTGCTTCTACACGGATGGCCCAGCTCCTTTGCGGAATTCTTGGATGCTGCGGAGATCCTCGTCCACGGGGCCGAAGGACAGCCTGGCTTTGACCTCGTGATCCCGTCGCTGCCCGGCTTCGGCTTATCCGAGGCGCCGCGGAATCCCGGGATCCATGCCGGTCGAATTGCAGAGCGAATGCATGAGCTCATGAAAGCACTCGGTTACGAACACTATGGGGTCCAGGGCGGGGATTGGGGCGCGATCATCGGTACTGCACTTGCGCTCCAACAGCCCGAATCTGTCGTCGGCCTGCTCCTCGCCCTGCTCGGCTGCGGCTCGTCCGACGCCGAGTTTGCCAAGGCCTA